>JAUVCL010000018.1 GCA_030595845.1 Campylobacterota bacterium | reverse complement strand
CTTCAGTCATCGTATCAAAATTTGTAGTAATCACAAATTTATTGGATGTTCTATCTAATACTTATGCTAAAAATGAATACCCTATACTAGGTTTTGCATTATCCATATGTCGCTGTAACTCTTGATACCCTAGATGATAATCTACCTCAAATCTTTTTTTGAAAATTTTTGTATATGATGCAGCAATATTTTCTATATCAAATCCATCTATACTTTCTGTCCACCCTTTGAGTTCATCCTCACCTATAGAATCTTTTATCTCTTCATACCATTGAGATGCTAACTTATGTCCAGAGGGGATCCCTGATGCAACAGATGCACCAGCACCAAGGATGAAACCATAACGTACACTACTACCTTTCTTATCTGCATCTGATACTGCTAGTAAAAGTTGTGCTTGTGTTATTTTTTTTGCTTTGAGTTGACTCATTGTAAGCCTTTAACTATTAATTGGAAATATTATAACGCAATTAATTTATGATGATGGAGGAGTAAAAGGAAGTGGAGACTTTAGTCCCACTCACAGTTAGATTTTTATAGAAGTTTTATATAATTCAACATGTAGTTTTAACTTAGATGGGAGTGTCCACAGGATGCACTACAATAAACTCTCCACTTCCTAAGATCCTTTGTAACTTATTTAATAGTCTTCAAATGCTTCGCAAAATCTTCAGGAGGAATGAACCCTGTTAAAGACTTTTCAGGCAAATACTTGTTGTCTTTTCCAAAGAAAATGATGTTTGGTGTACCAAAGAGTTCAAACTCTTTAAGCAGTGCTTTATCATCGTCATTGTTTGCTGTCAGGTCGATTTTAATGAAGGTAAAGCGTTTGAACTGCTCTTGTACCAAGGGGTGAGGAAAAGTGATCTCCTCAAGTTCTATACATGCGGTACATGAGTCTTTCCCAAAGTCTACAACAACCAGCTTATCCGATGCTTTGACCTCTTTCATAAGACGTGCTACTGAGTAACCCAAATGCACTTTTTTATCTGCAGAGACATGAGAAGCAGCTACTGCAACACCTGTTGTAAACTTTTCAAATGGTCTGATAAATGATGTTGAACCGCTTATCGCTCCGATAAACAACGAAGCACCATACAATAAGAATGTCATGGCAAGTAGTCTAAAGAGCCTCATCGCACCCTCCTGATCTTTATGCCCGAAGACATCCATATAAATGGCTGTTCCCATGAACAGAAGTGCCCAAAGTGTCATGGTAAAACCAGGTGGTAGTATACGCGAAAGCATAAAGATGGCAAGTGCCAACATCATGACACCAAAGACTTGTGACACACGTGTCATCCATCCGCCAGGTCTTGGCATGAATTTACCTGCCCCCAGTCCTACAAGAAGAAGCGGCATACCCATACCCATACTCATTACAAAGAGTGCTGCCCCACCAAGCAGTGCATCACCTGTATGAGAGATGAAAATCACAGCTCCTGAGATAGGCGCAGCCGTACAAGGTCCTACGATAAGTGCCGATAATGCTCCCATGATCACTGTTCCAGTGATGCCTTTACCTTGTGCATTGTCGCTGGCTTTACTTAATTTTGACTGCCATGAAGAAGGAAGGCCGATTTCATAATATCCAAACAATGAAAGTGCCAATGCCACAAACACCCCGGAAAATATCGTCAATACCCAAGGGTTTTGCATAGCTGCTTGCAAGTCAGCTCCAAGTAATCCTGCTACAAGACCAACGACTGTATAGGTAAACGCCATAGCAAGTACATAGATCAGTGAGGTAAAGAATGCCTGTGCCATACTTGGTTTTTCATCTTCTGACTGTTGAGAAACAATGATTGAGGATAAAATGGGGATCATAGGAAAAATACACGGTGTGAGTGATAATAACAATCCAAATATAAAAAAGAGAAATAAAACAAAAAGAGAACTTTCATTGACCAATACATCTACGATCTTTGCTGCATTGCCCTCTTTCACCAGTTGAGAGATCTTATCAAATACTCCAAGGGCTTCACCCTTAAAATTAAAAGATTTAATGATAGGTTGATAACAGATACCTGCATCAGAACATCCTAAAAGTTCTATCTCCAGAGTATAGTCACCTTTTACCTTAGAACTAATATCTTTGACCGGTATGTTGACCAACAGTTCTTTTTCATAAACCATGTCACCGTCAAAATCATGTGATGCGGGTTTTTGTACTTTAAGTTCAAAGGCTTCAGGAGAAGTAATACGGTAGTGCAAGGTATCATCATCATACACATGTATTTTATCCCCGATAAGGATCTTCGTTTCAATGACACCCTCTTTGAGAACAGCTGAAACTTTAAATGCTTCATCTGGTGATAAAAACTTCTGTTTTTTTAATGCACTTTCAAATCCCGCTGTTAAAAATGTACTAAAAAGGAGTACCGCCAAGAGTAACTTTTTGATCAAATTATTCATTTTCTCTCTTTATATCTTTAAATTTATACTATTCTATAGTACTATACGTGTATAAGCTGTGTAATAGTAACCAAAGTTAAATAATAAACGTTAAACAAGTATTACATTAAAGGTTAAAAATGGCGAATCGTCTTAAAAATGAACACTCACCTTACTTGCAGCAACATGCAAACAATCCTGTGGACTGGTATCCATGGGGAGAAGAAGCATTTGAAAAAGCACGTAAAGAAAATAAATCTATCTTTATTTCCATTGGATACAGCTCCTGTCACTGGTGTCACGTTATGGAACATGAATCATTTGAAGATGAAACCACTGCGAAAATACTCAACAAACATTTTATTTCTATCAAAGTAGACAGAGAAGAACGCCCCGATATCGATAAACACTTTCAGGAAGTCTATCAACTGATGAACCAACGCCCCGGTGGATGGCCAACCTCTATCTTTTTAACCCAGGATCAAAAACCTTTTTACTCGGCAACCTATATCCCTGATGAACCGCGTTACGGTATGATGAGTTTTAGCTCTTTACTTGAAGTCATTGCCGACAAATATGATAAAGAACAAGACCTTCTTACGGAAAAAGCAGATGAAATACTCCGTTTTCTCAATCCCAAAGAAGATAAAATACAAGCGACAAAACTGGACTTGAGTATTATTCAAAGAGTATCAGACCAGGCTAAACAGCTTTTTGATAATCAACATGGCGGTTTTAACAAAGCACCAAAGTTTCCGCAGGCTTCAACACTTGATCTACTCCTGGATATCTACCGAATTACAGGAGACAAAGAGACACTCAATATGGCCCTGCTCTCACTCTCTTCTATGGCCAAAGGTGGTTTACGCGACTTGGTCGACGGCGGATTTTGTCGCTATTCTACGGACAACGAATGGCTTGTGCCCCACTTTGAAAAAATGACTTACGACAATGCTTTACTTTCAGAGCTCTATCTTAAAGCATACACCGTAACAGGACAGGACTTTTACAAGTCTGTTGCTTTTGAAACCCTGGATTTCATGCTTGAGACCATGAGTGAAAATACACTTTTCTACTCCGCGTCAGATGCAGACACAGAAAGAGAAGAAGGAAAATACTTTGTCTATACCTATGACAAAGCACTCAAGTCCTTTGTCATAGCAGGTATCCCAGTCAAAGAACATGCTTCTCTTGCAAAAGCCCTGAATATCACCAAAGAAGGTAATTTTGAAGGTAAGAATATCGTGCGTGTTGAAGACCCTGCACACATTGACATTCCTTATTATGACGAAGCTATTGCAGCACTGAAGAAAAGACGTAAAGAGAAGCGTGTTTACCCTTTCATTGACAAAAAAGTACTGGTATCATGGAATGCTATGATGATCACAAGTCTTTTCAAAGCATCAAGAACTGATAAAAAATATCTCAAACCTGCTATCAAATCTCTTAGCGCCTTACTGGAGTCTATGTATATCAATTCAGAGCTCTTTCACTCTACCCTCATAGGGAAGAAACCTAAGATCAAAGCCTTTTTGGAAGACTATGCCTATCTGTCAGAAACACTGATAGAAGCGTATCAAAGTACTTTGGATGAAACTTACCTTATCACAGCCACAAAGCTGACCAATGCAGCCATAGAAAAATATTTTGATAAAGGAAAATGGAAATTTTCACGTGGAGAGTTTGAAACCAATGCAGACATTTATGACTCTTCTTACCCCTCTTCTCTCTCCACCATGATCTCTGTACTCTACAGCATCTCTTCACTGGTTGATGTGGTCTATAAAAAGTTTGTCTTTAAAACACTGGAGATTTACTCTTATGATGTCATGAGACAACCCATCTCTACGCCTCGTATGAGTAAAATGGTCATACGATACTTAAAAGATGATGTTATCATCAAGGCCAAAGAAGATAAACTCAAAGCACACATTCGTGATATAGACACACTTCCACACCCCTTCTCTTTTCTCAAAAGTGATACCAATGATGGATTTATGATATGTAACTCCAACAGCTGTTTTGGGCATGAAAAAGATTTTGCAGGGGTTTTAGAAGTATTAGAAAAAAGATAATGCACTTTTTGCCTCTTTTTCTACTACCACTTCTTCTCTTTTCACAGGAGAAGGTAACACGTACCCAAGCACTCATGGGTACCTTTATACATATCACACTTCCTAAAAAAGATAACAGACAGATCTCGCAAAGTTTTAATCTCATTCGAGAGATTGAACATTCACTCTCCTCCTATGATAAAGAAGCTCTGGTCTACAAACTCAACCATAGCCATAAAGTACCTTATGATCTCTATCTCGCTCAGGCTCTACGAGACTCAAAGCAGTATTATGCAGATACACAGAGCTATTTTGACATCACCATCGGGTCTATCTCTAAAAAGTTGTACCGTTTTGGCGAAGATAATAGTACTGTTCCAAGTAAAAGAGCTCTACAGCAGGCTAAAATGAATATCCATGCGATAGATATCAATAGTACAACTATCAGCAGCGATGAGAACATTACTATAGACTTGGGTGGTATGGGTAAAGGGTACGCAGTTGACCGAGTTGTGTCATTTTTAGGAGATCAAAATATATCACAAGGAATCGTTGCTCTTTCTGGAGACATACGCTGTTTAGATACGTGTACCTTTGAGCTACAATCACCTTACTCAGAACAAACCTTTGCAAGGCTTGTAAGTAAAATTCCCCAACTCTCCATCTCCACGAGTGGTACTTACAGACGTTATATTCAAACTCAGGAACATCACCACCTCATCAATCCCAAAACTGCTTCTCAAGGTAGAGAGTTTGTTTCTGTTTCACTCTTTGCCCATTCAAATAACGCAAAGATAGATGCCTATGCAACAGCTGTTTCTGTGATGCCAAGAGAAAAAGCTTTAGACTTTTTATATCAACATAAAGAGATAGGGTTTGTACTTATAGATAAAGATGGAAAGATAATCTATGGGAACTTAGAGAAATTTGTCTCACTGAAATGGTTGACCTATAACGAGAAAGCCACCAATCCCAACATACCTAAAAAGATCAAAACAAACAGTGTCATAGAAAGTAGTTTGATCCACCCAGATACCACTAACCCAAAAGAGATGAACAAATAGGCTGAGATATTAAACAATGCTACGATGAAAAGTACTAATGAAACTATAAGTGAAAGTTTTTTTGAAACCTTGGTACTAAATAACATAAAATGTGCCACCACAAAAATAAGTGTACCCATAGCAAACATATGTGGAGTGGCTACCTCTATAAACTGGTGTAGACTTTTAGGTTCTGGTGTAGTAACTATATGTGTGAAGGTCTGTAAGATATCTGCACTTGCCAAGCCTTGAGAGAGTAAAAAAAGCCATACTCCTGAGGCTAAAATAGCCACAATATAGAGTAACATATACGCTATGGGGATGTTGTACAGATGAAGGTTTTTCATTTAGAAAGCAATTTTTTTAAACTCAAGAGAGACATCCACATAGCCAAAAGATGTCCACATATAAAAGTCACTAACCAAATAGTGACAAACCATACATTTGTAAAGTACGCTACGAGTAGCAAGATCGGCGTAAATAATCCCAAAATGAAGAGTGCATGTACCAGCCATTTTGTCATCACTTTTTTACTATGTAATCGTATATAGATGGATGCCACTATCATAATGGAGAACAATGCCATAAATAAATCGATATGTACTTGAAGTAAAAGTGTATCTAGTAGTATAGGTTCTATAAATTCGTCAGGGTTTCCAAAAAGTGTTGTGCTTAGGGTTGAAACATCCAAGCCAAGAACATAGCTGTGCAACACTACATCCAGTAAAAAAAAGAAAAAGAGTGCAAATACTACACCTGCCATTAAGTTTTTAATCAGTGTAGAATATTCGAGATCTTTCGTAACAAGAAACTTCATCTATTTTGACTTTAGTACGATTTCATAAATAGCTCTGGCAACTCTCGCACCTTCAGTAAGAGATCGTGCAGAGAGTGTTGAGCCACTGATAGTAGGTATATCTTTCCCCACCGTTAATTTAGCTGTATTTTTTTGATCTTGTAATTGCCCCATCCAAATACTGCTTGGTATAAACTCTGGCGGTTCACCAAATGCCATGATCTCAGAGAAACGTAAGGTCCCCTTCTTATCAAAAGCATACAGTACCGTGGCTTTTTTAGCTCGTACTTTACGGGTAATAAGAACACCTGCACCCACTTTTTTAGACTTAGACATGATGTTGTAATAACGATATACTCTTGTTTTAATAGCCGCTTTTGCTTTTGTTCTCACTTTAGAAAACTGCGCTTTTGTTAAAATCAGTGATTTAGGTTCTACTGCAGTGACATTTTTAAATGAAGTCTTTACAACCTCTTCTACTGATACTTTTGATTTGGCATAACTACCTGAAGTCAAAAGTACTCCAAGTAGTAAAAAAAATAAAAATTGTTTCATGATTGTCCTAACTATTCTAACTATACTTAGAAGATAAACCCAAGTCCTACAGAGGCCGTATTGGTCTCTTGACCATTTACCTCATCCATTTCATAATCAACTTTAATGACTGTCTGTGCTGTAGGGAAGAAGTTAAATCCTATTGTAACTGTTTCTGTATCAAATGCATCTTCATTTTGACCATCTACTGTCTTTTCTACTGGATTATAGTTCTCATATTGTACAAACAGAGGCATTTTATATTCTAATCCTACTAAACCACCGATATCATAAGAAATGTTCCCATAGTAACCACTCGCTTTTTCAGCAGCATTACTACTTAATTTCTCTGCCCCATCAAGCGTGGTTTGCGTATAAAGTCCATAAGCAGCAAAAGGTCCATTCTCATATCTTGCATGAATATCAAACATAGTTGTTGTTAATCCATCCACATCATTTACCGGATCATTTTTAAGATTTGATCCTCCACCATAATACATAGAAGCCCCTGCCACTAAACCATTCAGACCCGTATAATCTAAACGTCCAACAAATGCTGGATCAAATGATGCATTTTTACTTGAACCCAATCTTCCAGATCTAATCCAACCTGTCGTAGGTTCTGTTGTTTTAGCATTATTTACATTTAAAGCATTGATCATACCCGCTGTATATTCAATACCTACTTCATCAAATCTACCATAGGCAAGTACACCATTTTCATGCCAAGTCGATGGGATGAGTTGTCTCTCTATCTCTGGTCTTTGCACTGTGTTAAAGAGTGTTGGTTCATGTCTAAGGTTTATGAGTCCCATAGGTGCAAGTACATGCCCTGCTCTAAGTGAGAATTCATCTGAAAGTAAGAAGTCAAGGTATAAAAACTCAATAACAACTTCTCCACCCTTGTCTGCATTGGCACCATGTTCAAATTCGATCTCCGCATTCAATACAACCCAGTCATTAAATTTATAACCAAAATAAGTAATAAATCTATATACATCTGTAAAATCATCTCCATTGTCTGGGTTGGCATAAAACATTTCACCATACCCTCCGATAGAAAGTGGGTTTTCAGAGAAGTACACTTTAGATGCTGCAGGGCCCATACCATTAAATGTCTTCTCAGCATCTACCAATGTAAAGCCACCTGATTGTGATGCCAATACTTCTTCAGTCAATACAGAGTTTTGTTCTTCCAGTACTTTCACTCTCTCTTCAAGTGTTGCCGCTTGTGCTCCTAATGCCAATACTGCTACTAAGCTCATCGCTGTTGTTAATTTCCCCATTGTTTTTCCTTGTTTTCTTAAAATTAAAGTTGATACTTATTATCGAAATCGTAATTTATCCAAACTTTTCTTAATGCTTTATTAAAATGATAATAATTATTAAAATATAATTAACGCTAATATTTTACTATTAGATATTCCTAGAAAAACTCTGTTGAGCATAAACTACAGACACTACACACACAATATGCTACACTCCCTCCATAAAATAAAAAAGGATATATATTATGCGAACACTCATGTTATTTTTAGCCCTAAGCTTATCACTCTTTGCAAAGACACAAACGATTGTCTTTGGTGCAGGATGCTTTTGGGGTGTGGAGAAATACTTTGAAAATCTAGAAGGTGTCAAAAGTGCCAAATCTGGTTATGCAGGAGGAAATTATGAGAATCCTACCTATAAGACCGTACTTAAGTATCGACACGGAAGTAAAAATATCATCAACCATACAGAAGTAGTTGAAGTAGTTTATGATGAAAGGTTAATTTCTACAGAAAAACTCATAAGATCATTTTGGGAACTTCATAATCCCACTCAAGGGGACAGACAAGGTAATGACAAAGGAAACAACTACAGATCTGCTCTGTACTATACAACAGATGCACAAAAACAAATTGCTATAGCTACACAAAAGAGTTATCAAAAACTTTTAACCAAAGCAGGATATGGATCCATTACCACGGAGATACAACCTTTAAAGAAATTCTACTCCGCAGAAGCATATCATCAAGACTATTTAGCAAAAAACCCTCGAGGCTACTGCCCCAACCATGCCACAGGTATAAAATTTGGCAAAGAAAAGATTGCACTAGATACCATTAGTCCTCTTGGTGGTAAAGAAATAATAGTCATCGATGCGGAACATTGTAAATTTTGTGAGAAGTTCAAAAAAAATGTTACAGATCACTACAAAGGAACTATACCACTAAGAACAGTGCGTCAAGAAACACTCAAGGGCTTCAAAATAACAAGCCAAATACAAGGTACGCCTACCATACTTTTCTTTGAGGATGGCAAAGAGATCTATGCCTATACAGGCTATATGAATGAAAAAATATTTTACAAAGCTGTAGGTGCATTTAAACTAGGCGAAGAGAGTGAAGGCTATGACGTTGCATTTAAACAAAAAACAGATGGTAGATTTTGTAAACAGTATGCGGAGTTTAAAAATACAGGTGATGGTGTTTTTATAGACAAAATTTCAGGAGATATACTCTTTGACACCCGTGACAGATTTAACTCTGGAACTGGATGGTTGAGCTTTTTTAAAGCTGTAAAAGGCTCTACTGTTCAAAAAGCAGATAACAAATATGGCATGAAACGTGTAGAGATACTTGCTAAAAAATCTGGAGCGCACCTGGGGCATGTTTTTAACGATGGACCTGGTGGCAAACAACGTTTTTGTATTAATGCAACTGTCCTTGAATTTGTACCAAGAGCAAAACTGAAAAATACTAACGATTAAAGCATTATGTAACCTATGTTACAGACAAAAACTTTTACACCTGTCATAATGCTCATATCAAATTAAAGGAGTCGATCATGACATGTAACGTAGGAAAAATAGACAGAGTAATTAGAGGTGTAGTAGGTGTAGCAGTACTTGCATGGGGTATAATGAATGGAAATATTATCGCTGATGTGGTAGGTGCTGTTCTTCTTTTTACCGCTATTATCGGATGGTGTCCACCCTATGCACTTCTTGGTATTAATACAGGCTGTAAAGTCAAAAACGATTAACAGTTTGTTCGTGCTATAGTATACAAATTATAGTACGGAGTTTTTATGCAACTAACCTCTTACCCCTTCCTCAACAATCTAGAACCAGAAGCACTACGCTTTTTAGAACAACATATTAAACCTGTATCTATCCCCAAAAATACCCTACTCTTTTATCAAGGTGATATTTGTGAAAACATTTTATGGCTCACTCACGGGGAGGTACGACTCTATACTCAGTCTGACAGCATTGAAGATATCACGCTTTACAACCTAAAAGCAGGTGAACAGTGCATCGTCAATACAGCCTCACTACTTTCTCAAACTGATGCCGTAGCATCTGCTGAAACCATAACAGATATTGAGGGTTACCTGATAGATGTTGAGAGTGTAAAACAACTTTCTAAAATGTCAGATGTCTACCAAAGTTATCTCTTCTCCCTGTATCAACTTCGGTTTGAAGAGCTCACAAGCCTCATTAATGACATTAAATTTAAACGTTTAGATACACGTATTGTTGAATGGCTACATAAACAACCAGAAAATATGATAGAAATAACACATGAAGCATTGGCGATCAAATTAGGGAGTTCTCGCGTTGTTATCAGCCGCCTACTCAAAGAACTGGAACAAAAAGGTACAGTTACCTTACATAGAGGTAAAATTGAACTATTATAGGCATAGAATAGTCTTATAATAGATATAATCCTTCCCATGTTAAAAGAAAGTTTAAAGATATTTACAGGGGATTTAAAAAATTCTTTTAAAGACCTGCTTCCCATTATTATTGTTGTTGCACTATTTCAAGGTGTCATCATCCAAGCCGTGCCGGAAAACCTTACCTCTATTGTCATCGGTCTGACTATCGTTGCCGTAGGACTTGCACTTTTCATTCGCGGGCTTGAACTGGGTATCTTTCCCATAGGGGAAGGACTGGCTGTTGATTTTGCTAAAAAAGGTTCGCTCTTCTGGTTACTGGCTTTTGCCTTTACCATTGGTTTCGCAACCACTGTCGCTGAACCGGCACTGATAGCAATAGCTGACAAAGCCGCCTTAATAAGTGATGGCCGGGTAGATGCATTTTTTCTACGTATGACCGTTGCTTTTTCGGTTGGTTTTGCAATAGCCCTTGGTACTTATCGTATCCTTGTTGGTCACCCGATACAGTACTACATCATCAGCGGATATATCATAGTGGTAGTGATCACCTTCTTTGCACCAAAAGAGATCATAGGCTTAGCATATGACTCTGGTGGTGTCACCACCTCAACAGTGACAGTACCTCTGGTTGCTGCTTTAGGTATAGGGCTTGCGTCAAGTATTAAAGGTCGTAACCCTGCCATTGACGGGTTTGGTCTCATAGCATTTGCCTCGCTTATGCCTATGATATTTGTACAAGCATATGGAATCCTGGTCTACTCTACATCTGAAACAGCTACAAAAGCAGTAGCGGTTGCAAGTAAAGTTGTAGAGAAGGGAAAAGCGGCAGTATATCACTTTGACTGGATGAATATCTTCTGGGAGCTGGTCAATACAGTCATGGATGTGATACCCATACTCGCAGTGATCTTCTTTTTTCAATATCTGGTCATCCGTAAATCTGTAGCACATTTACATAAGATCCTGGTAGGGATCATACTGGTGATACTTGGACTTTATGCCTTTATTGTAGGTCTTGAAATGGGACTTTTCCCTATAGGGGAGACCATAGCCTATCAGCTCACAGATATGGGCAATAACTTACTTATTTACCTTTTTGCATTTCTCATAGGTTTTTCTACCACTATGGCAGAACCGGCACTTTTGGCCATTGCCATCAAAGCAGAAGATATCTCTGAAGGGAACATTAAACAAAATACACTTAGAATAGTAGTAGCGTTTGGTGTTGCTATAGGTATTGGTTTGGGGTCTTACCGTATCGTTGCAGGAGACCCCATCCATTACTATATCGTTGTAGGATATATATTTGTGATCATTTTTACCTATTTTGCACCAAAGTACATCGTTCCTATCGCCTATGACAGTGGTGGGGTTACCACTTCTACAGTGACGGTACCTTTAGTAGCTGCATTGGGACTTGGACTGGCAGAGAATATAGAAGGAAGAAACCCACTTATAGATGGTTTTGGACTCATAGCCTTTGCATCCCTCTTTCCTATGCTTACGGTAATGGGATACGGTATCTATGCCACATATAGACAAAATAAACAATCCAAACTAGAAGGAGAAATAGTATGAAATTTACAGCACTCATCGCAGTCATTCAAGACAAAGATGAAGAAGAAGCCATAAAAGTTGCCAAAGAGGCAGGTGCAGGGTCTGTGACAATTTTACATGGTAAGAACATAGGTCTTGAAGAGAAAAAAGTCTTTTTTGGTCTTACCTTGGAGGAAAATGTTTCAGCATTACTCTTTGTATTACCAAGAAAATCATCAATGAAGGTCATGAAAGCCCTACGTGACGAGTTTGATATAGATAACCCAGAAACAAATGGTTTTGCTTTTACATTACCATTAAGTCACGTAGCAGGACTAGACACAAAAGAGTTACACAAATTTGAACATGACATCAAGTCAATGATATAAGGAGCAAGAATGTTAGTAGAAAATGTAATGACACCAAAAGATCAACTGGTAATAATCTCACCAATGGAAACCGTACGTGAAGCCATAAAATTAATGAAGACCCATAAAGTACGCTCTATTATTGTTGATAAAAATACAGAAGATGGTGCTTATGGACTCGTAACTTTTAAAAACATCTTACAAAGTATTGTTGCAGAGGATGGAGATATAGACCTCCTCAATGTCTATGACATCGCATCAACACCGGCCTTTTCTGTCTCTACAAAACTCGATGTCACATATGCTGCCAGGATGATGGTACATAACAGTATTAAACGTCTACTCGTCCTTGATAACAATGAACTCTATGGTATCCTCACTATGACAGATATCATTGGTATCCTTATGGACAGCGTAGAATAAATCACTATTAATTGTCTTTTTAGGCTTTGCCTAAAAAACGTCCTACTGAAGGAAAAGTAAGGCTAAAAGTACTTCCTTCTCCTTTTTTAGACTCCAATGCCAACTTAATATTGTACTTTTTACAAATAGCAAGTACAATGTTAAGCCCTATACCAAAACCACCACGCTCTTCATTGGCTCTATGATAACGTTTAAAGATATCTTCCTGTACTTTTTCATCTATTCCGATCCCTGTATCTTTGATCTTAAAAACATTCTCTTTTAATGTCATCGTTATACTGTCTCCCACATCAGAGTATTTGATCGCATTTGAAAGTAAATTGTCTATGAGCCTATGTGCGGACTCTTGAGGCATAAATATTCTGGTTGCATCGAGATCAAGATTAACATACAAACGTTTGGAATCTATAAGCTCTTTAACATACTCTACCCTCATCTCGACAATACCTGCAAAACAGAGATCTTCCGATACTGTTTCATTTCCTTCAAGTCTATAAGTCAAAGTACTGTACATGGTACTCAAACGTTTTGCAGAAGCTTCAAGTCGTTTGATCTTTTTAGGTTCAACACCTTTTAAAGACTGTATCGTCATAAGTATCGCAGAGATGGGTGTATTGAGTTCATGTGTCGTGTCAGATATAAATCTGTCTAACGATTCTATCTGTTCCCTGACCGGTCGTAAAAAGAGTCGTCCTAAAAAATACCCTACAATTCCCATCAATAAAAAAGATAAGATTAGATAAGAGATGATCCGTATACGTAATTCTTTAAGTGCAAGTGAAAGTTCATTCTCTTTTAACACAATGTAACGCACACCTAAGTGATCACTTGAGTCCACTACTACATTGTAACAACGGTCATTTTTTTCAAAGAACTCTTTCTCAAATCCTTTAAACCCATCTATCTGTGTAAAAATAGGTTTTTTATCTTTATCATAATATCCCACATCAAAACGACAATGATCCAGTTTTTTCAAAAATGTATTTAACGTAAATGGCTTCAATCCTTCAGGGTTTTTCATCGCTTTCATGACGATCTTCGAAGAAATCATACGCCCTTGATACATCATTTCAAACTTCATCGCAGACTTCATCGAAGCACGGTTATTTTCAAAGAAAAGATAACCGATGATAACAAGTAAAACAAATACCGATAACAGATAAAGTGCTAAAAATCCCAAAAGAGATCTACGCTCATACGATGTTAAAACGATAACCTTCTCCTTTGATATTGTCAAAATATTCTTTTTCAAACATTTTTCTTAAATTTTTAATATAGGTACGAATCGTAGCATGTGTGGGGATATGTTCATCATCCCATACATTCTCTATGATCTCATCACATGAAATGATCTTTCCGCTGTTACGTATAAAATACTCTAACACCCGTGCCTCTTTCTGTCTCATCTCTATCACTCTATCACCTACAAAGATCTGATGTGCCTTGGGAATAAACTTCATCCCGTCGAACTCTATCTCTTCTTGCAGACGGTAGATCTTGATAATATGTTCTATACGGGCATTCAGTTCTTCAAGTTCAAAAGGTTTTTTCAAGTAATCATCAGCACCAAGGTCAAAACCTTTTTTAAGATTATCAATACCTGCAAGTGATGTAATATAAATTGCAGGTGTAGTGTTGCCTATCTCACGTAAATAGCTAAGAATTTCAAAACCGTCTATATTGGGGACATTCACATCTAGCAGTAACATATCATACGTACTCACACCTATGGCATCAAGCGCTTTCTCACCATCAAAAAAACTCTCTACAACATACCCTTGATCTACAAGGAACTCTTCTATGATCTCTTGGAGTATCACATCATCTTCGAGCAACAATATCTTCATCTAAACCCTTTATTTGTATTCAGTATAGATATTTTAACATACTCTTTGTGTAGAAGAGTACACAAAAGGTTTATGCTATAATCCCTACATCATAAGAAATCAATACTTCAGTACAGGGACATACTCAATGCCAAGTCTTAAAAAACGCACTCTATATACAATAATAACAATACTTTTAATGTCTGGATGTACACAAGTTGTAACAGCCCCTATCTCCATTGCAGGCAGTGTGGTAGGGGCTACTATAGATGTAACAGGAAGTGCGGTGGGTGCTGTGATTGGATCAGATGATGAGGAAGAAAAAGATGATTAAAACCTCTGAGCGTTCTTAAATTCAGAAATTTCACTCTCTACCATTTCATCTATCATTCTTACGTAGAGGTCATTAATGAGATTGGGAGATAAGTCAAGTGAAATAGCCTGTGCTCTTACATTTGAGATAACATCTGATATTCTATCTTCTGCTTTTACTTCTTCAACACTGGTTTTAAAATGTGCGATCTGTTTTATATAATCATTTCTTTTTGCTATAAGCGCAACGATTTCGCTATCTACAACATCTATTTCAGCTCTCGCTTCATCCAGGGTATTACACTTTTTTATTGCCATTATTTTTCCTTGCCTTTAGCTAATGATATATTATAGCCTAAATGTTTTTGAAAAATATATTTCGCTATAATTAATATATGAAATATAAAGATCACATTCTCTTTCCACTTTTTACATCCATGCTTCTTACTTCACATCTTTTGTGTGCAGATACAACATACGATCAAAATATCACAAAAACCAAAACAAAAGACTGGACCATACTGCCTTATGCTTTTTCCAGTGATACCACAGGGCTTACAGGAGGACTAAGCATCCTTATGACAGGTGTATTTCAGCCTCAGACAAGCTTCGTTGCTACAGTGTTTAGAGGGGAGAAACAAGAAGTCATTATAGATGGTGAGCAAAGAGAAAGAAGTTTTAAGGGAGGATTTGTTTATTTTTCAGATTATAAACTCCCCTACACAGACAGAACGTTCTTTTCGATCTATGGGCTAAAAAGCTATTTTCCTAAATCAAAATATTACCTTGATGGTAGCAATAATTCAAAGAAAGATGATGTATTTTTAAGCTCAGGAGAGTCTGATTTCTTAAGTATGAAGTTTGAATATGTCCTGCCTATCGGCTCGGGACTGGAAAATCCACAAGGGTTATGTCAAGTTGAGAATGGATTTGTTGTTTGTAAACGATCAAAAGGAGGAGGTAAACCTTTTGTTACAGGTCAAACTTCTATAGGTATCAAAACCTTTTACCAAACTGACACATTAGACCATATCAAAGACTTACCCGACTGGAGTACCAATGGATTAAGGTTTTATCTTACCCATGACAATACTGACTTCGATACCAATCCCTCACGAGGATATCATTTTCAAATGCAATACTCCAAAGATTTTGGAGAAGGCGACTCTACACAAAGTTGGGATTTCCTAGAATTTAAATACAACCAATACTATTCTCTTGATACTTTTTCATTCACAAACCAAAATGTACTGGCACTAAGTCTATGGACAGGGTACTCTTTTTCATGGAACGATAACGAAAACATTATAGGGTCACATCGTCCTCCTGTTTGGGAAGGAGCAAGACTCGGTGGGTTCAATCGTATGAGAGGCTATGACAATAACCGTTTCACCGACAAAGCCGTCTTTTATGCTGCAGCAGAATACCGAGCCATACTTGACTATAATCCCTTTAAAGGCAGTGATCTACTCCCCGCAAAGGTTGATTGGTTTCAAGTCGTTGCATTTGCTGAAGTTGGTAGAGTTAATGATCACTACAACTTTGATCTTTTAAGTGATTTGAAATATGATGTAGGTCTTAGTTTACGTGCGCTTGTAGAAGAGATACCTGTACGTGTTGATGTTGGGTATGGTGAAGAGGGTGCAAATATGTGGGTGATGATCCAACAACCCTTTGATTTTTAATTAATAGAACGCAACAGAGCAAAGCTCTTTGTGCTACGCTGACACTGAGTCCACTTCAGCAGTGAGCTCATACGACTAGTCGTATTTATAACTAACAAACGTAGTCTAAGCAAAAATATAAAATCTATTTTGTTACTTAGACCTATTCTACAAAGTATTCATACGAGCAATCATATTTTGAAGTAAAGTCTTACTCTACTTCTGCATCGATAACATCGTCATCGTCTGCTTTTTTGGCTTCTGGGTTTGCATCACCTTTTTCTTTGGCATACATTGCTTCAGCTAGTTTATGACTTTTTTCAGTTAATACTTTTACTTTTTCTTCGATCTGCTCTTTCGTTGCAGAATCGTCTTTAAGTGTATCTTCTAAGTCTTTGATAGCTGCTTCGATACCTTCTTTTTCTGTAGCATCAAAGTTTTCACCAAGATCAGTCAATGACTTTCTTGTTTGGTGAATTAGCGCATCTGCCTGGTTTCTAGCTTCAACTACTTCTTTTCTCTTCTCATCTTCAGCTTTGTTTGCTTCAGCATCTTGAACCATTTTTTCGATCTCTTCATCAGAAAGTCCGCTCGAACCAGTGATCTTGATCTCTTGAGATTTACCTGTTCCTTTATCTGAAGCAGATACTGTCAGGATACCATTGGCATCAATGTCAAATGTCACTTCGATCTGTGGTACACCACGTTGCGCTGCCGGAATGTCTCTAAGCTCGAACATACCAAGTGATTTATTGTCTTTAGAGAACTCTCTTTCACCTTGAAGTACATGAATACTAACAGCTGGCTGGTTATCTTCAGCAGTTGAGAATACTTGTGACTTCTTCGCTGGAATTGTTGTTCCTTTTTCGATAACTTTAGTCGTTACCCCACCTAAAGTCTCAATACCAAGACTTAGTGGTGTTACATCAAGAAGCAATACATCTTTAACATCACCTGCAAGCACACCACCTTGGATAGCAGCACCAAGTGCGACAACCTCATCAGGGTTTACGGATTTATTAAGCTCTTTACCGAAGAATTTTTTCATCTCTTCTTGAACCAATGGAATTCGTGTAGAACCACCAACCATTACAATTTCGTTGATCTCTGAAGTGCTAAGACCTGCATCTTTAAGTACACCTTGAACTGTTTTAATCGTAGATGCTACAAGATCACCGATCAATGATTCAAATTTCGCTCTGGTAATTTTTGTTACCAAGTGTTTTGGTCCAGAAGCATCTGCCGTGATAAATGGAAGGTTGATCTCTGTCTCTGTTGCAGATGAAAGCTCTTTTTTTGCTGTCTCTGCTGCATCTTTCACTCTTTGCAGTGCCATTACATCTGCTTTAACATCAATACCAGTCTCAGATTTAAACGCATCTGCTACAAAGTCAATGATCTTGTTATCAAAATCATCACCACCAAGGAACGCATCTCCACCGGTTGCCATAACTTCAACCACTCCGTCACCCGTTTCAAGTGCAGTAACATCAAATGTACCACCACCTAGATCGTAAACAACGATCTGCTCAGCTTCTTTCTTATCAAGACCGTAAGCAAGTGCTGCTGATGTTGGCTCATTAATGATACGAAGTACATTAAGACCTGCGATCGTTCCTGCTTCTTTTGTTGCTTTTCTTTGTGCATCATTGAAGTATGCAGGTACTGTTACAACTGCGTCAGTGATCGTCTCACCAAGATATGCTTCTGCATCTTCTTTCATTTTCATGAGCACTTTTGCAGAAATTTCTTGTGGTGTATATGTTTTTCCTGCTACTTCAATAGCACATGCACCTGAACGGTCTACAATGTGGTATGGAAGTTTGCTTTGTGCTTCTTTTGCCTTATCTTCACTCATCATAAGACCCATAATTCTCTTAATAGAGTAAATTGTCTTTTCCGGGTTTGTGATCGCTTGTCTTTTTGCAGACTCACCAACAAGAATTTCACCTTTATCTGTAAATGCTACTATAGAAGGTGTTGTATTTTTACCCTCTTTGTTTGCAATGATCTTTGCTTCGCCATTTTCAAACACTGCCATTGCAGAGTTTGTTGTCCCTAAATCTATTCCTAATACTTTTGCCATATTAAAATCCTTTAATTATTATTTATATTTTATTTCTTCCATTTTATCTTGTTCCACCTCTCCTGAGGTGGAACACTTTCTCTTTTAAATTGTATATGCATTACACCTGAGGACAGGTGTAACGAGTTTCAATTTTATTTACAGGTTGAAACCATTGCTGGTCTTAAAATACGATCTTTAATCGTATACCCTTTTTGCATCACTTGAACGACATCACCTACTTCATGATCGTCACTTTCAACTTGCATGATCGCCTGATGTACTTCTGGGTCAAACTCACCATCACAACACACTTCTTTTATACTGTTTTTCTCCAGTATCTTTTTAAGTTGTTCAAATGTAAGGTTCACACCCTCTTTCATATTTGCCAATACTTCTGATGAATTTTCTTCATTGGCACTTTCTATAGATGCCAAAGCATTTTCAAAAGAATCCATCACTGCTAACATGTCTTTAGCAAAACTCTCGTTTGCATATGACACTGCATTCATTTTGTCTTTTTCTAAACGTCTTTTGGAGTTTTCAAAATCAGCGTGAGCTCTTAAGTACTTGTCTTTATAGTCTGCAGCTTCAGCAAGCGCAACTTCCAAAGGATCAACTTCAACAGTCTCTTCTTCTACAAGCTCTGTCTCAGCTACTTCTTCAGCTTGAGTTTCTTCAAGGTTTTCATTTTCTTGACTCATAAACAGATCTCCTTTTGTTAGTTATATTGCATTTATCTCTAATGCTTGGATGTATTATACAACATTGAGTGTTAGTTTGTCAAGTCATAGTTTAGTCAATGACACTAAACTTACTCAAATACCCTATGAAGTGCCCTATAATTAGGTATTCTAAGTTCAAAAATTACAAGGATATATCGTATGAAGAATTAAATTTTTAAAGATTTTTGGT
>JAUVCL010000106.1 GCA_030595845.1 Campylobacterota bacterium | reverse complement strand
TCTACCAGATAATCTCTGAGCTTCGAAGAGTGCGCCAGTTTATAAAGCATTTCTTTGATGTCAATCTTATTTTGTTTGAGAGCGCGTTCAAGTTTAAAAAGTTCAGGGTCTTTCTCAGGGTTGATAGTTCCCTCTTCTGTAAAGTATCCTATGATCTCTACTATCTCCTCAGGGATCTCTATACTTTTGATCCATGAGATAAGAGGCTCTGTAAATCCCACTGCATTTAACGTATTAAAATACGAAAACATGGTGACAAAAGCATAGATCTCATCCAAAGAGAGGACACTCTGTTTTTTGATCATATTGATTTCTCTGTCAAGATTGGGTACTGACTTTGGTATGGGAAATTGTACTTTGGAGAGTGCCTGTATATAACGGTAATGCTGATTGATGTCACCCATCATCGCCACAGGTTTCTCTCTGGCAAGAAACTTTTTAAACTGCGCTATATAGCCATCAAGATCAAGTTTTTGGATGATGGATTTTTCATTTATTTGTTGTGCTGACACCTAAAGTTTCCTCTGTTTTAAATTATTCGAATTATACTATAATACTTTCAACATAAGGAAGTCTATGAAATATATACTTATTGCTCTAGCAATCACACTCATACTTTTTAGTTTTACAAAAAAGGATTCAACTATTCAAACTTTACATCCCCGAGACTCTATCTTGGCATTTGGTGACAGCCTTACTTACGGATACAATGCCAAGCCTACAGAGAGTTATCCTGCTATTTTAAGTACTATGACAGGTCTAAATGTCATCAATGAAGGCATACCTGCAGAGACATCACAAGGGGGACTAAAACGTCTACCACAACTTTTAAAAGACCCTTCCATCAAATTGATGATACTCTGTATTGGTGGAAATGACATGATGCAGCAAATCTCTATGGATGTACTTAAAAATAATCTAAAAACAATGATACAGATGGCAAAAGAAAAAGGCATTGATGTGTTGCTGATTTCAGTACCAAACTTTACACTGTTTGGCCTTTCACCTCTGTCTCTTTATGAGGAAATAGCCAACGAAGAAAATGTACCTCTCATAAGCGGTTTACTGGCAGACATACTCTCTAACCCTTCACTTAAAAGTGACCAGATCCACCCTAATGCATTAGGATATAGACAAATGGCTGAAAATATTTATGAGAATTTAAAAGAAAATGCTTGGATAAATAAGTAGGTCAAGTATGGGCTACCAAAAAGGTAACCCAATGTATTTAAATGAAGTGCTTCACTACTTCTTCTTTATTTTGATCATATAGAAATTGGTTGATCTGCTGTAGCTGTCACTCTCTCCTGCTACGATAACAGTTCCATCACTCATTCTTGCTATGCTATGTGCACGGTCTTTCTCTCTGTCACCGTAAACATGCGACCAGATAAGTTTTCCACTCTTGTCAAGTGCCAAAATATACACAGAGTGTCCGCCATTTCCAAGCGTATTGGTACCTCCGGCAATCATGAATCCTCCATCCAATGTGCTTGTCACTGCATTACCGTACTCATAATACTTAAATCCGTAGATCTTATGCCAGATCAGTTTCCCTGTCGCATCAAATTTCATCACGGAGAGGTCTGTCTGTTCACTGCCAAAAGAGCGTGTTTTTCCTGTTGCTACAATACCGCCATCTATACTGGCTGTTACGCCCGAAAGTGTGTCCGCATATTCACCACCATACGTTTTAGCCCATATTTTCTGACCATTCTGGTCTAGTTTCATCACAAAAAAATCTTTGTTTCCCGAAGATTCTACTTCTCGATGCCCTACCATGACCATATTGCCATCTTTGGTACGGGTCAATGATTTTGCACTGTCTTCTTTTTCTCCCCCGATAGTCCGCGAAGAGAGTACCTTTCCGTCTTTACTTACTTTGACAATATAAATATCTTTATAATTATTGCCAAAAGATTCACTGTCTCCGACAATCAACACGCCACCATCATCTGTTCCGGCTATACCGCCTGCAAACTCATCACGGTCTCCGCCGATTCCCTTCTCCCAAATCAACTTCCCGTCAAGTGATACTTTTGCCACATAGAGATCACTATCATACTTTTTTGCAAGTGATTTAGTCGTTCCGAGTATCATAAGCGTACCGTCTGCTGCACGGGAAATCGCTTTACCCTCATCTTTTTTAGCCCCACCCAGTAACAAACGCCATTTCATTTCACCTTGTGCATTCAAACGTGTCACACAAATGTCTGTATATTGTGCATTAAAAGACCTACAGCTCCCGACCATAGCACTCTCACCCCCTTCAAGTGCCACAATACCATAGGCAATATCATTATCTTCGCCACCATACATTTTTTCCCACAGAGCATGGTAGATCTCTGGCTTCTTCGCCTTTTTTTCTGCTTCTGGGGGTACATACCCCGGAATTTTATTGGCTTCAAGTACCAGTGTACATAATAATGTTCCCAAGATGATCAATGCTATTTTTTTCATGACTGTTTCTCCTTCAATAATAATATATGGGCATATCAAATACCCCTATATATTTATTATACTCTAAATCATGTCAAAGCCTAAATATTTTATGCTTCACCACGTATTTGATAAGTAATGTCACCTGCACCAAATGCTGTCACAAGTCCTTCACTGTATTCTCGTATCACGTGTCCATCTTTAAACACTTTGACAATACCGTCTTCTTTTGTGACACTGTCAGCCATAAGCAGTTTATAGCGTGAAAATGCACCTTTTAAGTCTATATCTACTTCCAATTCACCTGCTGCCCAAATAGGCAGTATGACCAGCTCATCTACCCCCTCAAAACACTCTACAAAGGCTTGAAGGTTATCCATAGTACGGCTGTATTTATGGGGTTGCCAAATCACATTTAATTTGGAAAATTTTCGTAAAGATTTATACGTTTCAAGTGATTCCATAGTGACTTTGATCTCTGTCGGATGATGTCCATAGTCATCTATCACCACACACTCTTCTCTATTTTGCACGATGTCAAAACGTTTTTTTATACCCTTGTAATGAAGCAGGTTTGTACGTATATTTTCTACATCTTCACCTAACTCTAATGCTGATAGTACCGCAAGTGCAGCATCAAGTGCTATATGGTTTCCAAATCCAAATACTTCAAATGAACCTAAATCTAAGAGTTCAAACTTTGTGTGTGGTTCACCGTCCACGAGCATAAACTCAATGTTATGAATATCTTTAGAGGGATAAAGTTTAATAGCCTCGATATCCAGTGAAGCCAAAAATTCATCTTCAGCATTGATCACACGTACTTTTGCCAATGATAAAAAGTTTCTGTAAGCATTGTAAAAACGCTCTTCATCATACTCATAGTATTCCATATGTTCAGGTTCCACATTGGTCACAATAGCCAGAGTAGGATTTGAGTTTAAAAAACTCTCATCACTCTCATCTGCTTCAAATACAACTTTATTATTTGGATAGTTTCTTACGTTTGAACCGAACTCTTTAGAAATAGCCCCGATAAGCGCATTTGATTCAGGAATCACAGAAGAAAGCATTGCTGATGTGGTACTTTTTCCATGTGCTCCACCGACGGCATAAACCTCTTTTTCACCCAATATGGTCTTTAACGACTCTTTTCTTGAAAATAGTTCTATCCCAAGTTCTTGTGCTTTTTGATACTCGGGGTTGTTCGGACGTACCGCTGCAGAGTAAATAACCCTGTCTACACCCTCAACTGCATCTTCATGATGAGGAATAGTGATCTTCGCATCAAAATTGGTAGCTAGGTCATTGGTGATCTCTGTCTGTTTGATATCTGAACCTGAGATCTTATGCCCATCATTAACTAAAAATTTAGCCAAGGCAGAAAGCCCTATACCACCTATCCCTATAAAATGTATTTTCATGTTTACTCCAAATCACTCTCGTTCCCACGTTGTACGTGGGAATGCATAAGAGTTTTATATTATTTAAATTTTATCCTGCATAATGAGTTAAATATGCATTCCCACGTACAACGTGGGAACGAGTCAAAAATATACATTCCCAAGCTGGAGCTTGGGAACGAGCTTTATGCTCTATTTACTCTCGTCTAAAACTCTTAACTCTTCTTTACCCTCTTTCACCTGTTTTGCAAACATATTGAGCAGAATATCTGTAGGTTGTGCAAATGTTTGAATAAAGAAGGCAAGAGGGTCATTTTCATTCACCCCCTCTACATCCACAAGGTTTTCAATAAAATCTTCAAAAGAGTGTCCTGCCATCACTGCTGCGGCATGTATCATCATCGCATCTTTAAGATCGCTATGGTCTATGGTGTAATTGAGTACTAAAAAGATCTCTTTGGCACCTTTTTTATCATTTTCGCTGTAACGCTGTATACCATGTTCATAGATCGCTCTAGCTGTTGCCAGATCCTCTGCATCATTCATATCAAAATTTTTACTTGAAGTAAGTTTCTCTGCCAATCTGTCAAAAGCCGTATTGACAATAAATGTAAAGATCTCGTTGATATCATCTTCCGATGCTTCAATAATAAGCTGTGCATCCAAAAGCTGATAACCTTTAGCAATACTCTCTTCTTCTTTACACTCTACTTCAAGGCGTTTAATATTTGCCAAAAACTCCGGATCTTTTTTTAACTCTTCTACATGTATTTCAGGGTTTTCCATTTACGTATTCTCCAATGCTAATTTTCTGGCACTAAATGCCGATATCCCCGTCGCTAAAGCGTAAGTGGGGTGACTTCTACTTTTCCAAGCAACGTGCTATACGTTGCAGTGCTTCTTTTGTTCTCTCTGCTTCATAGACAAGGGCTAGCCTCACATATCCTTGACCTTCACCTTCTCGTCCTAAAAATGAACCAGGAATGACTTTGAGATTATACTCTTTATACAACTTTGTGGTAAAGGTTATCTCATCTTCGACCTTAAGCCAAATGTAAAATGTCGCTTCGGGAGCCTCTACACCTAAAACTTCTTTCGCCACTTCGAAATTTGCTTTGTATTTGGCTCTAAAACCATCTACATGCGTTTGATTTGCCCAAGCTACTGCTGCTGCATACTGAAGTGGCAATGGTGAAGCACACCCAACATAGGTTCTGTAAACCATATATTCTTTCAATATATCTGCATCCCCTGCGATGAAACCTGAACGAAGTCCAGGAGCAGAAGAGCGTTTAGAGATAGAGTTGATCACCAATACATTTTTAAAGGATGCATTACCTGCCTCTATACTTGCATTGAGTAACGAAGGTAGTGCTTCATCCAGATAGAGATCTACATAACACTCATCATTCATAAGCACAAAATCATGTTTAAGTGCCAAGTGCACCCACTTTTTCAGATCATCCATGCACATCACTGAAGAAGTAGGATTATTGGGTGAATTGAGTATAACAAAATGGGCTCTTTCCAAAGCCTCTTCATCTACCACAGGTTGAAAGTTGTTTAATGCATTAAGATTTAAGTAGATCACTTCTGCCCTACTGGCTTTGGCTGCCCCTTCATAGATCTGATAAAAAGGATTGGGGAAGACCATTACTGGATCTTTAATGTCATGCAGCAAGTACTGAGGAAAGTTAAAGAGTACTTCTCTTGTCCCAAAAGTGGGAATAATCTGTGCATTATCAAGTGTCAATCCAAAACGCTCTTCGTTATACTTAAGCATGGCATCTCTAAGCACAGTTTCACCTGCCGTTTTTGGGTATTTGTTCATGAGTGTTGCATTGTCATTTAATGTATCTAAGATAAACTGTGGCGTAGCAAATTGAGGTTCACCAATCGTTAGAGAGAGTGGTATATACTCAACATTAGGTGTCACTGCATCAAGCAGCTGATTTAATTTCTCAAAAGGGTAAGTTTCAAAGTTCAATTGTTGCCCTGTATTTTTATTAGAATCCTCTGAATACACTAGACATTCACAATGGGTTTTGCAAATGTGAGATTGTGCAAGAGATTTTCAAGTCCTAGCCATAGCTAAGTCGAAGTAAATATCTTGTGCAAGATTACGTTTGTAAAGCCCACCCTTTGGGCATCCCTAGCTTTCGCCTATGCGTCGTTACTCTTTTTTGACTTAGCTATGACTAGGACTGCAAAAGAGTGCCTAACCTAGACAAAAGCTAGGGATGTTGTGAACGTCTAGTGTATTCAGAGAGTTCTATAGATTATAACGTATTTGGAGTAAAGGGAACCTCTAAACTATAACTTTACGATAAAGGCACCTGCATTAATGTTCTGACGTACCTTTTCTAAGGCTGTCCTAGCATCATTTTCAGCACTGTAAGCACCTATAAGTACTCTGTATTTACCCGTATTTCGTACGCTGTAACGCAGATGCAATGCTTCTATTTTTTGTAAATACTGCTTACCCGGCATTTCCGAAAAAGAACCGACCTGAACATAATATCTTTCTGTCAGGCTCTCTCTATTGTCCTCTGTGTATTCCGGAGACTTCGTTTCGAGTTGTGAAAATACATTGTTAACATTGTTTTTTGAAGCTTTACTCTTTGGCGAGACCGCCTTTGATGTTTGCAATATACGACTGGAGGGTTTCCTGGTCGGTTTTGCCGTCGTCTTCACTAGCCATTTCATGATCTCATTTTGTAATTTTGCCCCATGATACCGTGATCTTGTGCTGTTTACAAGAATGACAACGGTGTAAAGTTTACCTGCCCTGTTTTTAACATAGCCCCCTATGTTCTTCACACGCCGGACGGTACCTGTTTTCATCCAAGCACGGTTTTTTACTACCGTATGTCTAAAACGCCGTTTTATGGTTCCATCTACCCCCGCTATCGAAAGTGTTTTCATCCATCTGTACCCGTAA
>JAUVCL010000171.1 GCA_030595845.1 Campylobacterota bacterium | reverse complement strand
GTAAAGATAGAGGGAGAAGGAAGTCTTGAAGATCTGGAGTTTCCTGACTATGAGATAGAGGGTGTAACGATCTACAGTGATGATGCTAAAATAGAAAGTAACTTGGTTGGAGGGAAACTACGAAGTACATTTACAAAAAGTTTTGCCTTCATCTCTGATAAAGATTTTAGTATACCATCCCGTAGTTTTTCTGTGTATGATATAGAAAAAAAGAAAATCACATCGTTAGATATCAAAGCCTATGAGATAAAAGTTGCAACTAAGAAAGTTGTAGCACCTGTAGAAACGACTGCAGCTAAAACAGATGTGGTGTCCAAGCAAAAAGGACAAAAAACTGTATTGGATGATACTATTGGGTCTAAAGACAAAACTGAAGCCCTGAAACCCCCAGCGTGGTGGATGTTGCTTGGCTCTTTTGTTTTAGGTACTTTACTGATGTATATGGGGTTAAAATGGATGCCAAAATGGAAGCCAAAATGGATGCATGGAAACAGTAAAAGTCCTTTTAAAGAGTCTGAAGCTCTGAAGATACTCTATGCACATATAAGTGAAGATCCTGAAGCTGAAGCGATGGTACGTAAGCTTTATGCAAAGAAAAATGGTGATAAAAGTGTTATAATTGATAAAAAAGTATTGAAAGTATTGGTAGAAAAATATAAAAACCGATAGTTGAGTGATAGATACGGGGGGATAGGGATGAGTATATCAAATGTTGCATATTTTTACGGCAGTGTGGAAGAAGCGTATCTTGATAAAATCAAAGTAGCTTTGAAAGAGGAAAAAGTAGCCTATTTTCCTCTTTCCCAGATGTGCAGTATAGCGTTAGATCATTTTGCCCACTTGATCGTTTCGGGAACACTCAAAGAGATCAAAGAAGTGTTAGAACTTGCTTTGAAGTATGATAAAAGCATAGGTATCGTACCTATGCCAAACCAAAAAGAGTTGATGAAAACGTTTGAACTCTCTTCTAAACTGGATGAGGGTATTTCCCAGGCACTGCTCATATCTGAAGAGAAGATAGATATTCTTTTTTCCAATGATGAAATAGTATTACAAGAGGTGGTAATAGGAGATGCACCCCCACTTGACCAGTTTGACACTGCGTTGAATAAAAAATCGATTTTTGGACGTTTAAAACTCTTTTTCCGTACGATGAAAAAGGTAAAAGCACTGCAGCATACAAAGATGAATCTTACGGATGCCAAAAGCAATGAGATCAAATTCTCTGCAGTGGGTCTGGTCGGAGTAGAGTATAACAATGCTACTTTTGCTTCCAAACTTATCTCGAAACAGACAAACTCCAGTGACGGGAAGCTTTCACTGGTGATATTGGCACCTATCTCTATACTGCAGTATATGGGTTATCTTTTTAATGCATTGGTTTCAAGATGGTCTCCGGAACGATTACCTGAATCTGTGGGTTTCATACGCAGTAGCGCATTAAAAATAGAATCAGAGAGACCTCTTCCCGTATTGATAGACTCTGATGTAAAGCAAGAAACACCTGTGCAACTTAAAACCCAAGAGAAAGCATTGGCATTGAGTGTAGGAGAGAAGTTTTGGCTAAAACAGAACCAGGAGACAAGTGATAAAGACAGCATTAAGATAGACCATCTCCCCAGGGATGAAGAGAGTGTAGGATATTTAAGTAGATCGATTCCTTTTTTCTCTCATGCAAGTCAGGAGCAGTACGCAAGGCTGTTCGCAAATCTAAGAGAGGAGAGTAAGACCAGTTCTACTTTTATGATATTGTTGATCTTTGCAACAATGATAGCAACGTTTGGCTTGTTTATCAATTCAAGTTCAATCATCATAGGCGCAATGCTTTTGGCACCATTGATGCAACCCATAGTGAGTCTGAGTATGGGTGTACTTCGACAAGACAGTGCATTACTCTCAGGAGGCTTGAAAACCATTTTTATCGGTGTATTGGCTGTACTCATAACGGCAGCACTTATCTCTTTTTTTACACCTATTGAGCGACTTACTACAGAGATGGCTGGACGGCTCTCTCCTACGATATTAGATCTTTTTGTTGCTATTGTTTCTGGCGCGGCAGCGGCGTATGCAAAGAGTAATGAAAAGATCCTCGGCTCGCTTGCAGGTGTGGCTATCGCTGTTGCTTTAGTACCTCCTCTCGCTGTGGCAGGAATAGGGATCGGTTGGGCTGATTGGCATATGTTCTCTACGGCATTTTTACTTTTTATCACTAACCTTGTAGGTATTGTACTCGCAGCAGCACTGACATTTGTGGTCTTAGGCTTTTCACCTATACATGTGGCACGAAAGGGGATACTTATATCGATGTTCATTGTAGCAGTTGTGGCCATACCCCTCTATAGTTCATTTACGAAGATGCAAGAAGATATACGTATACAACAGATCCTTTCAAATTTAACATTTAATGTAGGTCAACATGATGTAAAACTAAGCCATATAGAACTTATCCATCGTAAAAATGTAAATGAAATTCGATGTGAAGTGATTGCTACAGGGGTGCTTAAAAAAGAAGAGAAGCAGCGGTTAAAAGAAGTGATAGAACAGACTATAGGTAAAGAACTGGAAGTGATCGTAACGTTCAGGTACAGGTTGTGATTTGAACCAAGCTCCCTCACTCTGATGTTTATTGTCTGTGGGCTAAGGCTCTCAAAGGCTAGTCTAAAATATCATGTAGTTTATTGGCTTCTTCCATCCAGTTATTTAAGTTGTTCCACTCTTCATTTTCAACCATTTTCTTACATTTTTTAAGTTCAGACTGAAAGACAGAGATGGCTTCCAGGACATTGGTTTTATTTTGTCTAAAGATATCTTCCCACATATTGGGTGAAGATTTGGCGATCCGGCCCATATCTTTAAAACCACCGCCTGCAAGAGCAATAATGCTTTCAGCCGCTTCTTGTTTCATCACAGCATTTGCAAGTGAATAACTGAGTGCATGGGGCATATGAGAGATAAATGCTGCATGTCTGTCATGCTCTTTTGCATCCATAAAGACCAGGGTCATACCAATGCTGGAGAAGAGATCTTTAACAACATTTTGTTGATAGACACCACTTTTTTCCATATCACAAAGTACAACTACTTTATCTTTGTACAGATCAGGAACAGCAGCTGCAGGACCAAACTTCTCTGTCCCTGTCATGGGGTGTGCCGTTACAAAATTGGCTCTGATATCGGAAGGGATACTTTGAGAGATCTTCTCTTTTGTACTTCCCATATCGATCACAGTACACTTCTCATGTAATGCATTTAATTCTTTGGACATAGCAATAATACCATCCACAGGAATAGTTAGAAAAATGATATCACAGTGCTGGATCTCATCCAGATTGAGGACTACTTCATCCACTAAACCCAAGGCGAGTGCTTGTGTGCAATGTTTTTCATTGTGGTCAAGCCCTATAAAATAAAAATCTTTTGAAGTTTGTTGAAGTGCAATGCTGAGAGAGCCTCCCATAAGTCCAAGACCAATAATACCTATTTTTGTTGTTGTCATACCTTTACCTTATCCTGCCCAAATGTTTTAAAGGATTATAGCATGATTATATTTGTTATTATGAGCCTCTTATTGAAAAAAAGATAAAATAATAGCAAATTATATTAAGGTTTAACTATGATAAAAAAGATAGCCCTTTTCAAGATACTCCTCTCTTGGATGCTGCTAAGTTCACTACTTTTAGCGCAAAAAGTGACTCAGATCAAATTTGAAGGACTTGCACATCTTTCCCAGAGTGTTGCACGGGAGATCGCTGATATCCGTGTAGGTGATGAGATGGACAGTGCTAAAATAAATGAATCGATTAAAAACTTTTATGAGCAAGGTTATTTTACAGATGTATGGGTAGATCAACAGGGTGGAGCATTGATCTATCACTTTGAAGAGAAAGTATCGATTGCCAATATCGAGGTGAAAGGGTATGGTGATGAAGGAGATAAACTTTTAGAAAGCATTGGGCTTAAAAAAGGTGATCTTTATGATGAAGCACGCATTAAGAAAGCAAAGAAAAAAATGCTTGCAGGACTTGAAAGTCAGGGGACATATGATTCGGTTGTTGAAGTAACAACGACACCCGTAGGTAAAGGAGCTGTCTCTGTTGTTTTTGATGTAAACAAGGGTG
>JAUVCL010000186.1 GCA_030595845.1 Campylobacterota bacterium | reverse complement strand
GGCAGACACGGTTTGGAAACAGAAGGATATGTAGGGAAGATGACACGTAAAGCACTGAGCGAAAGTGCTGAACACAAAGTGGCAAAGATCAAACTCAACCTTGACAGGATCAAATGGCTTAAACGCGGGCATGATCGTCATCATATTTATGTCAATATACCATCCTATACGATGTATATGTTGGACGGTCTGGATATCATGGAAACAATGAGAGTTATTACGGGGAGAAAAGGACATGAGACACCGATATTTTACGGTAGGGTCAGAACGATTGTGTTGAATCCTTACTGGCGTATACCTGCAAGTATCATCAGACATGAAACCATACCGAAATTGAAAAAAGATCCAGGGTATACAAACAAAAAAAAGATAGAGATTCATACCGGATATTCAGAACACTCTCCTAAAATCAATCCTTATTCAGTTAATTGGCATAAGTATGGAAGAAAGTTACCTCCTTACAGGTTCATGCAGTCACCCGGAGAACATAATGCATTAGGGAAAGTCAAATATCTTTTTCCTAATAAATATGCGGTCTATATGCATGATACTAATCAGAGAAATCTATTTGTAAAAGATTATAGAGCGTTGAGTCATGGTTGTGTTAGGTTGGGAAAACCATTTGATCTTCTTGAAGCATTTGCAAAGATAGAGCCTAAAATTGATTTTGAAAAGTCTAAGATCATCTTAGATAAAAATAAGAAAACGCCATTCAGATTGTCAAACACTGTACCTGTGGATATCATTTATCTTACAACACTTGTCGGGAAAGATGGAATAGTACTGTTTTCTGATGATGTGTACGGATATGATAAAATGCAGTTGTCTGTAACGAAATAAACAGAAATAGTTTTACAGATTTTGCTTTAAGTCCAACTTGGGTAAAATCGCAACTATATAATTAAGAATACAGAGGTAAGAATGTTAGATACGTTAACAGAGAGTTTTAAAAATGCCATAGGTAAAATCCGTTTTCACGATGATGATAAGGCACTTAAAAAAGCAACAACTGAACTTAAAAAATCACTGCTTAAAGCAGATGTACACCATAAAGTAGTTAAAGATCTCATCGCCACTGTTGAGGTAGAAACGAAGAAAAATGGTGTGGGTAAAGATAATTTCCTCAAAGCACTGCAAGATAAACTCACAGAGATCTTAACAATAGAAGGGGCACCTAAAGGCTTTACTTTTGCTTCTAAACCACCAACAGTGGTGCTGATGATAGGTCTGCAAGGATCTGGTAAAACGACGACAACAGGTAAACTGGCTTACTTCCTTAAAGAACAAAAAAAGAAAAAAGTGTTGGTCATTGCAGCGGACTTGCAAAGACTTGCAGCGGTTGAACAACTTAAACAGATCACAGCAGGCATAGAAGTAGAACTTGTCGCAGATGAAAGTGCAACACCGACTCAGATCGTAAAACGTGGTCTTGAGAAAGCCCAAAAAGAACTGTATGATGTTGTACTTATAGATACTGCAGGACGTTTGGCTATAGATGATGAACTGATGGATGAGCTAGCAGAGATCAAAAAAGTAGCCAATCCGGATGAACTTTTTTATGTGGCTGATGCCATGACCGGTCAGGATGCTGTGAGAACAGCACAAACCTTTAAAGAGAAGATCGGTATCACAGGTGTGGTTCTTTCCAAGTTTGATGGTGATTCAAAAGGTGGTGTGGCACTTGGATTGACACAGCAGGTAGGTATACCACTTCGTTTCATCGGTGCAGGTGAGAAGATGCCTGACCTTGAACAGTTTATCTCAGATAGAATTGTTGGTCGTTTAATGGGAGCAGGGGATGTAGAATCTCTCGCAGAAAAAGCTGCCGCAGCCATCGACCCTAAAGAAGCCAAGAAATTTACGCAAAAGATCAAAAAAGGTAAGTTCAACTTCAATGACTTTTTAGCTCAAATGGAGCAAATGAAAAAGCTTGGATCTATGAAGTCTATTATGGGAATGATCCCCGGTATGGGTAATATGGCAAAGCAAATAGGCGATATGGACTTGGAAAATTCTTCGGAGATCAAGCAGATCAAGGCATTGGTCTCTTCTATGACACCTAAAGAGAGAGAAAACCCTGACCTTTTGAACAATATGCGCAAAAGACGTCTCGCAGCAGGTGCAGGCTTAGACCCTATGCATGTGAACCGCGTCTTAAAGCAGTTTAAAAATGCCGCGAAGATGGCGAAAAAAATGTCTACCAAAGGTGGCATGAAACAGATGCAAGACATGATGGCACAAGCACAAGGTGGTGGGGGAATGGCAAATATTCCTCGTTAGAAATTTGAATAAGATTATCTTAGATGAGTCCTGTCATCCAACATCCAAAAATGGCACTTTTATTACTGTAACTCGAGAATTTTCCCTTATTTGAAGAGGGACCATACCTTCAATAGAAAGCGTCCCTCAGTAAAAGTATATCAGATAAGTGTAGAATTAGCAAAATTAAGAAGTGTTAATAAGTCCAAAATTTAAATTTTGGAAGTAAAAATAAATAGAGCAGATATTTTAACTCTAGAGTTTTGAATCCCCAACTCTTATCGTCCGAAACGCTTCAGGATTCGAACCTGACGAGTCAATACCTTCAATAAAATATCTGCATTTTGAGGCGGTTATGATAAGTTAATCTAGAAATAACTTCCCACACGGAACGTCCATGACGATAACCTCTAAAGAGAAGTATATCTGAAGATATTTTATATGTCAAAAGAATTGAAAAAAATAAGAAAGAGGAAGCACTAGAAGGACAGACATTAGTGCTAAAGTACTGATATGACTCCATCAGTTGCCTCTTACATAAAAGTATAGCAAAAGACAATATGTATGTCAAAGATATAAATTGTAGTAATGTATAGTGGGTATAATAATTAAGTTTGAAGATATTTTATGTAGATGGATTGCTCACATTGGATGGGGAGTCCATCGAGAGCCGAAATCTAAGACCAAATACTCTTAAATAATCATATCTAAAAATTCAAATAAGTATGGACAAAAAAATAAACTCTATGGTGTAAACTTTCTTTAGATTAAAATAAGGAGCTATGATGGCTATGGAAAATAAGACATGTGAGTTCGATATAGAATACAATTTATTAAGCACTGAAGATTTTGCTAAACTGAAAGAAAAGTATTGTAGGTACGCATAACACTTAGCCACCTCACGCATCGTTTATCTGGCCACTATTTTGTTCTAATGCGCACATAAAGAAAAATTAAGCTAAAGAGTATTCTTAAATATAATACACCTAAAAATAAAGGTGTAAAAATGAGGAGAATACAAATGAGTAAAATTAAAGAGGTGTTGAGATTAAAATATCTTAACCAATTATCAAATAGACAGATTCAAACAATGACAGGCGTATCAAGAAATAGTGTTGCCAACTACATAAAGAGCTATATAGCATCAGGTTCAACTCTTAATGAAGTACTTGCACTTAGTGATGCTGATTTAACGCAAGCTTTTGTAAAAGACAAACCTAAAGTACAAACAGTAAAAAAGACAAGCATCTTCCATCCGGACTGGAATGAAGTCAGAGAAGAGCTAACTAAAAAAGGGATGACAAGACTTCTTCTATGGGAAGAGTATAAGGAGAAACAACCATCATTATACAGCTATAGCCAGTTTAATCGCTACTATAAGAAGTTTATAAAAACTGTTAACCCATCTATGAGACAAGTTCACTACAGTGGAGATAAGCTTTTCATAGACTATAGCGGTTTAACAATGCCTATAGTAGATCAAATAA
>JAUVCL010000085.1 GCA_030595845.1 Campylobacterota bacterium | reverse complement strand
CAACCCTATGTAGACCAATGGGGCGTATTACAGAATGTTAAAAAAGTTTCATCTCATAAATTACAGAGGGTAATTTCTGATTATGCAAGATTGACTGAGTCAACATCTTTGATGCCATGGGAAATAAAGCAAGAAAAACTTGTGGTTCCAAAATCGATACATCTTGTTCTGTATGATGCTATTTATATCGAAAAAGCAGTATTGTCTAAAACATTACTCAATTTACTCAAGCGTATGGCTTCATTTTACAATCCTGAATTCTTTATGCGTCAAAGACAGAGGTTGTCAACATTCAATACACCACGTGTTGTCTCAACCTATGACTTGAATGAACGCTATATTATTTTACCTCGTGGATTGTATGGAAAACTCAAAGTGTTTTTTAAAAAGCACAGAGTTCATATGAGTATTGAAGATAAGAGACTAAATAGTAAAATACCTGCACAAGAATTTTTCTTAGAACTTCGAAATGAACAAATAAAAGCAAAAAAAGAGATATTACGCAATGATTATTCTTTGTTAATTGCACCTCCTGGATTTGGTAAAACAGCAGTGGCTTCAGCGATTATTTCAGAGCGTAGGGTGGCTACACTTATTTTGGTACACAAGACAGTACTCTTAGAGCAGTGGAGTAAGAGATTAAGTGAATATTTCAAAATAGATATAAAATCCATAGGGATATTAGGTAAAGGAAAGAAAAAGCTCAATGGAAATCTTGATGTTGCTACCTTACAGTCATTGAAGAACAGACCAGAATTGATTGAAGAATATTCGCAGATCATCATTGATGAAGCGCATCATATGCCTGCAGTATCCTTTGAAATACCACTTAAAAGGTTTAAAGGGAAATATGTATTAGGCTTGAGTGCAACACCCAAACGTAAAGATGGGATGGAAGCAATCATGTACTTGCAGTGTGGAGATATAGTACATGAGTCTGTAAGAAAGAGTACAGTTAAACATACGCTAAAAACTATTACAACCCAATATGATACTTTTATGGATCATTTTAGCATGATGCTTGGTGAAATTACAGAAGATGAAATGCGTAATAGACAAATAATTGATGAAATGATGAAACATCCAAAACGAAAGATATTGGTGCTGAGTGAGCGTGTAGAACATTTGAATATTCTATGGCATATGTTGGAAGCAAAAGGAATTGATGCTGTATTGCTTTATGGTGGATTAAAAGCAAAAGAGAAGAGGTTGCAGTTTGAAAAGACAGAAGATGCTTCTATTATTCTTTCAACAAGCAGTTATATTGGTGAAGGTATTGATATTGGTCATCTTGATACAATTATTTTTACCATGCCAATTTCTTATCCAGAACGTATTATTCAATACTTGGGAAGAATTGGTAGAAAAGGACAACAATGTCTTGCCATAGATTTTATTGATTCTTCAGTCCCAATGTTAAAAAGTAGTTTCAATAAGAGAATGATAGGATATAAAAAAATGGGATATGTATTGGCTCCGGTTCAGACATTATTTGAAACCATATAAGGTAAAGTTGGATAATATCTATTGATAAATATATGAAGTTTCGAAAATATACTACTTGAAATAGTATAAGTCAGTTTAAAAAGGTGTCACTAAAAGTGTCACCAATATATCTAAAAGTATCGTAAACACGGGATTAGGGCACAACTTATCGTTGCACCTAGTACCCTTTAATATGTCAAAATAGTTAAAGAAGTTTAGGCTTTAACTTCTTTTTTATCTAAAAAAAGCTTTTCAAATGCAGTATCCTCAAGCGGTTTTGAAAAATAATAACCTTGTAAAATATCGCATTTTTGCTTGACAAGGAACTTTCGCTGCTCTTCATTTTCAACGCCTTCTGCAACAATATTTAACTTGAGATTCCTTGCGATAGAAAAGATCATCTCAACAAAGCATATCTCTTCACCACAGTCATGTTCATTTAATTCAGAGATAAAGGACTTGTCGATTTTTATCTCATTGATAGGCAACTGACGAAGATAACTTAAAGAGGAGTATCCTGTTCCAAAATCATCCATTGAAAAACGAATACCAACTTTCTGAAGTATTTTCATATTAATAATCAGCTGTTTTACATCTTCTGCGACAGTAGTCTCTGTGATCTCAAAAATGATTTTTGAGCATTGTTCTTTTGTAAGATATCTGTCACAGAGCTCTTTGACATCATGAAGAAAAGTATGATGAAAGAGTTGTCTCATACTAATGTTAATGGACATCTGTTGCAGAAAGATACCTTTGTCCTCCCACTTTTTAAATGTTTGAAAAGCCTCTTTTAAAATCTCATACCCCAACTCTATAATAAAACCTGTTTTTTCAGAAATAGGAATGAATTCCTCAGGATCAACTTTTCCGAGTTTTTCATTATCCCAGCGTGCAAGGACTTCACAACCTATAATCTCATTCTGAGGACTGTATTGTGGCTGGTAGGTTAGTAATATTTCATCATTTTTAAGAGAAAAATGTAATAAACGTTCTATTTCAAGTTTCCATTCAACCCGTTTTGCGAGTTCATCATTAAAGTATATAATGCCATTTCTCCCGAGCGCTTTAGCCTCATACATCGCAATATCAGCTTCTTTGATAAAGGTATTGGCTTCCATTTCCTGGTTGTTAATAATACTCACACCAATGCTGGCACTAATATATAAATGATGTTCTTCAATATGGTAACTTTCTCTGATAACTTCCAGTAGTTTTTGTGAAAAATGTGACGCATGTTCCAGACATTCCTTCTCTGTATCATAAGAAACGCTAAGGATACAAAACTCATCTCCTCCAAGACGGGACACATCGTTTTGATATGCTTTTGAAAGAGATAACATACGCTTTGCAACCTCACGAAGTAATATATCTCCTATATCATGCCCTAAGGTATCATTAATGGTCTTAAAATGATCCAGGTCGATCAGTAGAAGATAGATATGCTTCTTATCCTGTTTTTGGCTTTTCATAGCGTTATTGAGAACTTCAATAAAATAATGCCTATTACCAAGTGAAGTTAACGAGTCATGATAGGCTTGATATTGACTTTTTATAAGATAATTAAAAGTATTGTGTGCAGCATATAACAATACACCACTTAAGACAACAGTAAAAAATGCCAGTAGATAGCTGTAAAATTCACCGACTAAAATAAAATAAATGGTTAAAGGGAGCATCAGAGAGGCTAAAGTAACAACAGCCAGTTCTTTCTGAGAGACCAAAATAGTTGCAGAGACCACAGTGACACCCAATTGCGTTGCGATGGCCATATAATGTAACTCTATATTGCTACGTGATACGTACATGATGAACATGATCGTCCAAACTGAAAAATAAGAAAATAAGAAATATCTCAGTTGATGAAGCCATTTCTCCTTTTGCTGAATATTAAGATCATTGTCTAAATAAACCCTATGGAGTTTGTATCCCCAAAAAGAGAGGGCCAGCACAAGAGAAAACCATAAAAGTTCGGGAAGTAAAGAAGAATAGAGCCATCCCATATAAATGTACCCCGCACCGGTACTGACAAAAAGTGCAATCACCACAAGTATCTGTTTGTGCATAAAATGATAAAAGTTCATATTGTCAAGCATGAAATACCTTAAAATAATTCTTAAAGAGTTTGTTATAATTATATCTTATCCGAGATAAGATAAATACCTCATATTTTACTTACTTTTATAACCCGACACTTGCATCCAATACTCCTGATAGGTGAGTAGTGATCATAATGTCTTTTTCGTTAATCGTAATGTCTTCTACCGTTGCTGTCTTTAAACGTGCAGTAACATTTAGGTCGCCCTGTGAAACTTCATTTAATGCTTTGTTCGCTTTCATAATACCTTCGTCAACTTTTCTCCCATAATCAAATTTTACAAGGTCTTCGAGATAAGACTGTATAGGTGTTAGTTCTGCAGCATCTATCAATAGATCAAAAAGATCATTGTTTGTCGTTGAATCATATACCAGGTCATCAAAAATAAGGGTTCTTGTTTCTTTATTGATTCTTGGTAAACCGGTAAAGGTTATCTCTCCGCTTATATCGAACCAATCGTACATATCAAAAGTTTTCAACCATTCATCTCTGTTGTCGTAACTTATATGGACCGATATACTTAATCGTCCATCGCGGCTCTTTCCTATCTTTGGATTGGATATCTTTAGCATACCAGGCATCACACTCTTTACTAGATCTATTGAATAGACATCCGAATATTTTTTGTTTGATCTGGCTAATAACTCTTCATACGTGATAATGACAGGAAGATGAAAATTGAATTTCCCTTTTTTGTAACAGATTGTTTCAAGATCTGTAATCTTTGTCTTATTATAATCTACAGGAGGCTTTCCTAATAGAATCTGTGTTTGACCTCTTACACTTATCGTACTTTGTAGAACTTGGTCAACGATATTAATTTGAGAACAGGAAGCAACTTCAGGTTGAAATAAGAGATAGGTATCAGTATCATCATCTATTTTTAAAGGCTCTTGAATGTCTTTCCACTGTTCTTCCATTCTTCCTTTAATGTCAAGTTTTCCAAGAAGCTCTGGTATTTCTTTCGCAAATTTATCCAGTCTTTTTCGAAGCTTTGGTTCTATGACTTTTTTAATATCTATGTTGAATAGATCAAACAGTTTTAATTCGGGGCTATTTGACCACGCAAAATCATGTGTTATGTCAATGGAAATAGTCCAGTCACTATTGATGTGTAGTTTCGCATTGAGATATAGGATCGCTGAAGCTCTTGCTGTCCCATATATATATCCATCTGCAGATGCTTCTGCCTTAACTGGAAATGCAAATGTCAATGTTGACCCATTACCAGATAGCAAGATGCGTCCATTTCTTTTTACCAAACCCTTTACATCACATTTTACTTTTGGTACTGTTCTCAAGTCTCTGGTCCAATTTTCACAAGAGACTTTAAAGCCCTTTATTTTGCATTTTGGGATGAAAGGTATCTTCAGATCTTGTGGTTTCACGCAGATCTTACCACGCTCATCTAAGACAGCGACATCCTGTGGAACATATTCATTTAGATATTTTTCTAAGACATTAAGGTCTGCTTGTATAGGTAGTGTAATGACGGACTCTTCTTGTATCTGTTTGTTGGCGATAGCACTACTTGGATAAAGAAAAACAAGGAATAGTAAAATACAGATAAAATAATTTATATTGACAAGGTGTTTATTTTTACACATAGGTCTCTCTTCACTTATTGTTACATTGCATTTTAGCGTAAAATACTAAGTTTTGGTGTTGAGACATGTTTCACATACCTACTTCTTTACCTTTACTATTTAGCACTTAATTCTATTTTGTTATAATCAATTAAAAAGAGATTGTTTATGAAAATTCTTCTATTATTATTTACACCATTATTTATATTTGCCAAAGTGCATTATGCGAAGGTTGAATCTTATGAGTCTATTGTTTTAAAGTCGGCAGTAAGTGCTTTGGTACTGGATGTTGATCTTGAATCTGAAGGTACGATGGTTCATGGGAAACGTGTGATATATTTGGATGACAAGTTAGATCAGGTGAATTTGACATCATCTAAAAAAAGTGTGACTTTACTGCAACAAATGCATGACATCAATCATGACATCGCACAGAGTTTGGAAGAAACAGTTAAGAGACAGGAAGGCTACTTTAATCGTATCAATAAACTGACGACTGCTTCAAAAACACAAAAAGATAATGCATACAGCTCTTTCACTTCAGCCAAGACCCAATACCTTGGTACACGTGAGAAGATAATCAATTTGGAAACACAGATACTTGATATGGAGCATAAGGTTGCACAGCTTGAAGATAGCATTCGTAAAAAATCTTTAATCTTAGAAAATAAGTACTTATATAAACTGATGATACGTAAAGGTGATTTTGTAAATCCAGGTTCTCCTTTGGCTCAGATAGAAGACATAAGTAAGGCAAAATTGGTACTTTTTTTAGAGCCTGAAGAGCTCACGGACATAGATCAAAAAAGTGTGTATCTCAATGGTGAAAAAACAGAATATAAAGTAGATAAAGTGTGGAAAGTGGCAGACGAAAAATTTATCTCTTCTTATCGTGCAGAGATTTACATTCCTACGCCCAAGGGCATATTCTCCAAGCTCATGAAAGTGGAGATAAAGTAATGATAAGTGTAGCAACACGGCATTAAATGACAAGTCGTACTACAGCATGCGGATTAGACTGTTATGATGCATGCAAGATCATAGTGGAAGAAGACAGATTTTCCAAGATAAAAGGTGACGCGGTACATCCTGCCGGCAATGGTGCGTTATGTACTTTGCTCAATAAAAGCATACATCAGGAAACACGTATAGAATCAGCTCGTATTGATGGTCAAGATGTGAGTATGGATGAAGCCATGAAAGCAGTAGCTAATGCTTTTAAACAGGAGAGAGCTTTACTGTGGCGAGGCTCCGGTAACATGGGTGTCATGCAGGAAGTTACTAATCTTTTTATGAAAAAAGTATCAGGTACTTTGACACATGGCAGTCTCTGTGACGGTGCAGGGGATGCTGGCATAGAAAAAGGCAGGGGTGTCAATAGAACATTACCGATTGAACAGATAAAAAAAGCAGATACCGTTGTTGTATGGGGACGTAATATCACGGTGACCAATGCGCATATGATGCCGTTTATTGAGGGTAAAAATATTATTGTTATTGATCCTGTGAAAACGGCTATAGCAAAAAAAGCAGAGGTACATTTGCAGATAGACCCACGCACAGATTATTATTTGGCGATGTCGTTGGCACGATTGATATGCCTGGAAGGCTCACAAGATACGAAGTGGATCAAAAAGTTTACACGTGGATACGAAGCTTTTTATGATCTTATGCAAAAGTATCCTCTTGAAGATACTTTAGAACATATTGGAATAGGTGAAGCAGAGTTGAGGCTTGTGTTGAACTACCTGCGTGATAAAAAAGTTGTTTTTCTTGTGGGTACAGGTGTGCAAAAGTATGTTACTGGAGCTTCCACACTTCATGCTATAGATTCTTTGGCCGCAGTACTTGGGCTATTTGGGAAAGAAGGCTCAGGTGTACATTACCTGGGTAATTCCAAACTGGGGTTCCAAAACCCTTTTTGGGTAAAGTCTGAAACAGTCTCAAAAGCTACCACCCCATTTTCAGACTTTGATACAGTTTTAGTACAAGGTGGAAACCCTGCCGAGTCTATGCCAGATAGCACAAGGGTACGTGAAGAACTTAATAAGGTTGAGAATCTTATCTATTTTGGACTTTATGAAAATGAAACATCTAAAAGAGCAAAGATAGTTATACCTGCTAAAACATTTTTTGAAAAAGACGATGTGAGACTCAGTTATGGACATCAGTATATAGAAAAGATGAATAGGGTAGTGCAGTCTGAGATTGGCATAAGTGAATATGACTTTACAAAGAAACTATTTGATGCCTTTGGATTTAAAGGCTTAGAGAGTGAGGCATCTTACATTAAGAGATGGCTAGGGCAGTGTATAGAGGAGAATGGACACTATATTTCTCCTGCCTATGAAGAGATACCTTATTCCGAGGGATTTGGTGAAGATGGAGATGATGTCTTTGAATGGATAACAGTCTATGATCATGACTTTATCCACGATGAGAAGTTATGGTTGTTATCACCTAAAACCAATAAAGCGCTCAATACACAATTTAAGAGAGATAATAAAGTACAACTTCATCCTTCCTTGGGTTATGCGGAGGGTGAAATGGTGAGCATTACTTCGGAATATGGTACGGTAGATCTTGAAGTTGTTCCCAATGAAGATCTGCATCTTAATTGTGTTGTTGTGACGAGTAATACTTTAGGATTAAATATACTTACTCCATCTATAGTGAGTGATGAGGGTGAAAATGCCTGTTACCAAGAAGTAAAAATTACAGTACACCCACATCCTGGATATCAAAAAGGATCAGATCGATCCCTATAAATGTAAACTGTCAAATTTGAAGTATAAAGATAAGTCATAAGTATGAGGTTTACATGGGTACAAAATTTTATGTTCTTTCCTTATATTTTATTACTCTCTACAATTAAGTATAATGATGAAATAAGGATAAAAAAGTATGTTAGAAGAACTTACGTTACTTGTTTCACAATATGGTTTATGGATTGTATTTTTTGGTATGATGACAGAAGGGACAATTATGATCATTGTCTCTGGTATATTGTGTTATCTTGG
>JAUVCL010000140.1 GCA_030595845.1 Campylobacterota bacterium | reverse complement strand
ATGGAAGGTAAAGCAGTATTGTTTAAAAAGTTTGCGAATGTAGATGCCTTTGATATTGAATTGGATGTACACAGTGTTGAAGAGATCGTTGCAACGTGTAAAGCTATTGCCCCAACTTTTGGGGGGATCAATCTTGAAGATATTAAAGCGCCTAAATGTTTTGAGATCGAACGTATATTAAAAGAAGAATTGGATATTCCAGTATTTCATGATGATCAGCATGGCACAGCTATCATTACAACTGCAGGACTGATGAATGCCCTTGAACTCACAGGTAAAAAAGTAGATGAGATCAAAGTCATTATTAATGGTGCAGGTGCAGCTGGCATATCATGTGCGACGATGTATAGGGCATTTGGTGTTAAAAATATTGTGATGTGTGATTCGAAAGGGGTTATCTCTACAAGTAGAGGTGACCTTAATCTATACAAAGAAGAGTTTGCCATAGTGACTGAAGATAAAACCTTATCTGATGTGATAGCAGGGGCAGATATGTTCCTTGGGCTGAGTAGAGCAGGTGCATTAACGCAAGAGATGGTTGTGAAAATGGCTCCTGAACCTATTATCTTTGCCTTGGCAAATCCTGTCCCTGAGATACTCCCCAATGAGGTGAAAGAAGTAAGGGATGATGCTATCATCGGTACGGGTCGTTCAGATTATCCCAATCAGACCAATAATGTACTTGGTTTTCCTTTTATATTTAGAGGTGCCTTGGATGTACGTGCGAGAAAAATCACCGAGGGTATGAAAATGGCAGCAGCAGAGGCACTTGCCGCCTTGGCAAAAGAGCCTGTACCTGACTATGTAAAAAAAGCCTACAATAATGAAAATATTAGCTATGGGAAAGAGCATATTATTCCATTACCCTTTAACAAAGAGGTATTGATCTGGGTGGCTTCTGCTGTGGCAAAGACAGCTGTAGAAGAAGGTGTTGCTCGTGTTGACAGCTATGATCATGAAGCATATAGAGAGCAGTTACGATGCATTATTTATGGTTCTTCTGAGGATAAATAATAAATGAACCTAAAGTCTTATGTCGATCTTGTCGCACTTTTAGAAGTGAATCCTTCCTCACGAGAAGAAAATCGTGCTTTTGGTTTAACACAGGTTGTACTTAAAAACCATCCATTGGCTCAAATTTCAGCATGGATAAATACCCATCATATGAAGTTGAAAAGACCACTTCTTAGTGAAACTTTTTACGCTTATTTATATAATACGACTTTGACACTTGTCCTTATGGCTTTTGTTTTAGGTTTCTTCTCAGGGTTAGGATTACTCTCCTACAATGGGGCAGAACCAGTCAATGTGATCTATTTTATGGTGATGGTTATCGTTTTGCCTCTTGCTACGATGTTGCTCACAGGAATTTCGATGTTGAGAGCAAAGACTGCACAAAGTATTTTGGTACATCTCTCTCCTGCTTTTTGGATGGAGAAGATGTTAAATCTTTTACCGGGTAAAGTACAAGAGAATATCACAGCTTTTAAGATCACTCCTTTGCTTTCAAACTGGCTTATTATCAAACGTTCACAGATGATCGCTCTGTTTTTTTCATTGGGTTTACTGCTGGCACTTTTGGCTATAGTCGTGACAAAAGATATTGCTTTTGCCTGGAGTACGACACTGCACATCACACCTGAAGCATTTCATGGGTTTTTAACGACTGTAGCATTTCCCTGGAGGGATTTTGTCCCTTCTGCTGTACCAAGCATGGAGCTCATAGAACAGAGTCAATACTTTAGACTTGGAGATAAGCTAAGTAAAGAGATGATCACACATGCTTCACAGCTTGGGGAATGGTGGAAATTTTTGGCTTTTTCTACCATATTTTATGCGATCTTTTTACGTATAATCATGTTCTTTATTGCTTCTTTTGGATTAAATCGTGCGTTGAAGCAGTCATTTTTGACTTTAGAAGGCTCAAGGAGATTACTTAGAGAGATCAATGAACCCATTATCTCTACCCATGCAAAGCCGACAAATACTGACTTTATTTCTGATGACATGGGGTACGGACAAATAGTCAATACTTTGGATGCCTCTTATGATTCAATACAGGGATGGGCGATAACAAAAGATGAAATTTTAGTTTTGAGTGATACGATAGAAGTGATCACACCGAAGCATTTTAAAGTGGGTGGAGCCAACAGTATTGATGAAGATGATGAAGTGATCTCTAGAAGTGAGGGAGAGGTATTATTGTTGGGTAAATCATGGGAGCATCCTGCAAATGAATTTCTGGATTATGTGATCGATCTTAGTATGAAAGTAGATAAAATCATCATTATGCCCATAGGTAGAAGTGACAACCCCTATCAGATAAAAGCAGATGATCTGAATGAATGGGCAAAGAAGATCTCATCCATGCAAAATGAAAAAGTATGGTTAAAGCTATCTAGTGCTAAAGCACTGAGCAGTGAGGCACTAAATGCCGAGTCGTAGACAAACCACTTTTGTACATCCTAAATTTGCTGTAGTGGGACATCCCAATAAAGGTAAAAGTTCCATCGTTGCTGCTTTGGCACTTGATGACTCTGTACATATATCAAATACTTCAGGTACCACAACAAAGAAACGTAGTTTCCCTTTAACTGTTGATGGAAAAGTGCTGTATGAACTTTTTGATACACCAGGTTTTCAAAGGGCGAGAAGAGTCTTGGCATGGTTGGAAAAACATGATGTATCTGCCGATAAAAAGCATGAAGTTGTACAGGCTTTTATTAATGAACATAAAGAAGATCCACGTTTTAATGATGAAGTGGAATTGCTTGAACCCATTATGGATGGGGCAGGTATCATTTATGTGGTAGATGCTTCTAAGCCTTATGGAGAAGAGTATGAGGCGGAGATGGAGATACTGCGCTGGACGGGACAGCCTTCAATGGCACTGATCAACCACATAGATGATACAGATTACAGTGAAGAGTGGAAGAGGGCACTGGGACATTATTTTAAGATGGTTCGGACCTTTAACCCTATGCAGACCAATTTTGAACAGCATATGAGCATCTTGGAGAGTATGGCTCAGCTAAAAGAAGAGTGGATAGCCCCAGTCAAAGCATCGATAAAGCTGTTTAAACAGTACCAAGAGCAAATGTTTGAGCGAAGTGCCTCTCTTGTTGCAAAATTGGTTTATGAATCTGTCTCTAGTGTAGAGAAACTCTCTTTTTATACGCACGAGGCGAGTGCTGAAGAGAAAGAGAAGATAGAAAAAAATTATAAAGACAGATTGCGAGATCTTGAAATTGGTACACAAAAAGATATAGAAGCGATCTGGAACCATGGGCATCTTCAAAAAGAAGAAAAGGTTTTAACGTTTGATGGGATGGACCTCTTTTCAGAAGAGACAGCTTCTGTATTTGGATTGACACGTAAAGAGCTTCTTATCACAGGTGTGACATCAGGCGCGGTCACCGGAGCAGGCATTGACTTGCTATTTGCAGGGCATACTCTTCTTTTAGGAGGAGCCATAGGAGCATTGGTAGGTGGCACAGGTGCATATTTTGGTTTCAATGAACTCTCAGAAGTGAAAGTGTTAGGTCAATCAATGGGTAAACGCTACTTAGAGATTGGACCTATGGAAAATCGAAATTTCCCTTATATCTTATTGGGACGTGCACTATATCATACTATGAAGGTAGCACAAACTTCACATGCCAAAAGAGAAGTGTTTGAGATTGAGATGGATCAAACATTTAAAGAGAAATGGTTAGCACATACTTCAAAAAATTCTTTAGAAAAATATCATAAAAAGTTTCGTTCCGGGAGTGCTTTGGATCTAGGAAAACTCGAAGAGTATGAAGTCCTTATCAAAGGTATATTAAAGCACTTGATCGAGGGGTAAAATAGTAGTAATATATTTCGTATTTTCAAGCATATTATTTCTGTAAAATACTTAGCATATCAAAATTTAAAAAGTCTTTAAGAGGGGAAATAAAAGTGAAGTATGTAGTTTTAATAATGTTGTCTTTGTTTGCTTATGCAGATGAGCAAAGAGTGATACTTACAGGGTTTACAATACATGAGCATAGCAATGACCGTTTTGGTGAGAAATATAATGGGTACAACTATGGTGCTGGGTATGAGTATAATTATTTTAATGAGTACAATGAACTCTACTATGGTATGAATGCTATGCTTTTCAATGACTCGTTTGAAAACCCACAGTTTGTATTTGGAATGGGACACTCCTACCGGTTTGATTTAAATCTTGTTGATATTTCTGTTGGATTGAGTGGTTTTGTGGGAATCAAAAAGATATACACAGACAACGATATCAGTCGTGATGATGGAGCGTATGGTGTGACAGGAGGATTTGGTCCTACTATGAATCTCTACTATGATGATTTTAGTATGAATTTTGTCTATGTACCAGGGTTTAAATATAAAGATTTAGATACAACAGGTTTTTTATTTACTTACTTTACTTACACGTTTTAACATATACCCGCGTTTTTATGTGTTTTCTGTACACATAACTTTTCATTTCTTTCGTTCCAGGATTGACCAACAATTTTACGCATGATACCATCTATATTACGGATAATTAAAAGATTATAAGCGAGTTTTAAAGCTGTTTTGGGTTCTCTTGGAAAAGCTCTAAGTGCCATAGAGAAACTAATGTCATCATAGACAATATAATGCCAGTATCCAGATGGAATATAGATAACATCACCGTGATTAAGTTCTGCTATTTCACCTTGTAAGTTTTTTAGGGCTGGGTAAGTTTTATAATCGGGATTTTCATAATCAATTTTATTTAGACTACTAAAAGAGAAAGGTACTCGGTAGATATATTTTGTTTGTTCTGGAGAAAATAGCATAATACGCTTTTTAGCACCAAAATGACAAAGTAGTATATCTGCCATGTCGATGTCAAAATGCATTTGTACTTTTGCACCTTTGCCTCCCAAAAACAAAACAGGTAACTTTTTAAAAAGTGATAGCCCTATATCTGGGTAGCTAAAGTCTTTTGTTAGTTGAGGTACTTCAGCTAAGATATTGTAAAAAAACATGCGGAGATCATTTTCACCTTGTTGTAACAAATCGAAATAAGACTTTAGTTCCATTTGTGCTGCTGGTGCATGTTGATGTTTTTTATCTGTTGAAGGTTTACTGTCGTAGAGAGGTACAACTTTATTTCCCGCAACCTTTTTAAGATAATCTATATTCCACTTTTCTCGTGCAGGCCAATTTTTTGTAAGTTGAGTTATGACAACTGGTTTCTTTGGTTTTTTATAAAGGGTCTTGAAATCTTCTTTATTTATGGTCTCTAT
>JAUVCL010000060.1 GCA_030595845.1 Campylobacterota bacterium | reverse complement strand
TGCTTCGCCATTTTCAAACACTGCCATTGCAGAGTTTGTTGTTCCTAAATCTATTCCTAATACTTTTGCCATATTAAAATCCTTTAATTATTTATATTTTATTTTTTAATTGTTATTTACAGGTTGAAACCATTGCTGGTCTTAAGATACGATCTTTGATAGTGTATCCCTTCTGCATGACTTGAACGACATCACCTACTTCATGCTTGTCACTTTCGACTTGCATAATGGCTTGATGTACTTCTGGGTTAAACTCACCGTCACATGAAACTTCTTTAATACTGTTTTTTTCAAGTATCTTTTTGAGTTGTTCAAAAGTAAGGTTTACACCCTCTTTCATGTTTGTTAACACTTCTGAACTCTCTTCAGAATTATTATCCATAGAAGCCAATGCATTTTCAAAAGAGTCCATTACTGCCAATATATCTTTAGCAAAACTTTCGTTTGCATAAGAGACAGCATTCATTTTATCTTTTTCCAAACGTCTTTTAGAGTTTTCAAAATCAGCATGCGCTCTTAAGTATTTATCTTTATAGTCTGCAGCTTCAGCTAATGCTTCTTCTAAAGGATCAACTTCAACAGTCTCTTCTCTTTCAACTTCTTCCTCTATAACTTCTTCAGTCTGAGACTCTTCAAGATTTTCATTTTCTTGACTCATAAACAGACCTCCTTCTTTGTAAATATTTTGCATTTATTACCATGCTTGAAAGCATTATACAACATTGAGTGTATGTTTGTCAAGTAGTAGTTTAGTGACTATGACTAAACTTATATTTTTTTCTCTTCATACAGTATTTTATGTTATACTTATTCATAAGCTAATATCCTAGGGAGATATCATATGCATAAGCTACTACAACATCAACTCAACAAACTTATTTCACTGGTTTCTGAAACAGATAATGAAGAAAATGAAAATAGACTTCATTTAGACACTATTATCTCAGCTATGGCAGATTTGATGTACATCGTAGATAAAGAAGGTAACTTCCTCGAAGTGTATGCAAATAATAAAGAACATTTACTCCCAGCTCCAAAAGAAATACTCTTACAAACCTCTATACCTAATGTTTTTGATGCCGAGCTCAGTGAGCATCTTATGCATATGATCCAAACTGTCCTGAAAACAAAAAGCCTTCAGTCTGGAGAGTTTACACTTACCCTTCCAGAAGGAATAAGATACTTTGAACAAAAAGTTATCCCTACAGGATTGATAAAAGATCAGTCCGAAACAGTGATGATCATTTCACGTGATATCACAAAAAGGAAACAACAAGAAGCAGATGCACGCCTTATAGAAACTGTATTTCAGGAAGCCTCGGGGGGTATGATCATTGAAGACAAAGCACGAAATATCATCCATGCAAATAATACCATAGGTCGTATGCTTGGACTATCCCCTTCTCAACTTATAGGCAAAAACTCTGAATATTTATCTACAATGATTCCTCAAGAGATAAACGATAAGATTGATAAAGCTATGATGACCAAAGGATTTTGGAAAGGTGAAGTAGAAATCCGCCCTCCACAGTCAAAAAAGATATATGCATGGTTGACCATAAATACGATATTAGATCATGAAAAAGAACCCGATCATATTCTCATGATGATTACGGATATTTCAGGGACATCCCAGTCAAACAATAAAATGGAATATTTAGCATCTTATGATACTTTGACCGATCTTCCAAACCGAGCATTTCTATTTGCGCAATTAAAACAATCTATCGCATCTATGCAGCAGCAAAAAAGAAATGGTATGTTACTCTTTATTGATATTGATCACTTTAAAGAGTTTAATGATAATTATGGACATCAGATAGGGGATGAAGTATTACTCTCTGTATCTAGACAAATTAAATCGATATGCAGAAAAGAAGATATTCTTGGTAGATTAAGCGGTGATGAATTCCTACTTATAAGCGAAAATGTTAACAATCAACATGCCGTTGACAGCATCATAGAAAAAATTCAAACTATCTTTAAAACACCTCAGAAAATCGGTAATCTTTCACTCCATATCAGTGTCAGTATGGGAGTAGCACTCTATCCTGAACATGGCAAAACACCGGAGACACTTATTAATGCTGCTGATCAGGCTATGTATTCTGTTAAAAAACAGGGACGTAATAATCATGCTTTTTACACAAAAGAGATGTCACTCATTTCCAATGAATACTATTTCATTTTAAATACACTAAAAGATGCCATATATCATTCAAATTTCACCCTTGCCTATCAGCCATTATTCTTCTTGAAAGATATGAGTCTCTCCGGTATAGAAGTTCTCTTACGCTGTAGCCATTCACGGCTTTCACATATTCCTATCTCTCGTCTTATTTCCATGGCAGAAGAGACAGGACTTATGCCCAAAATAACCCATTTACTTTTAGATATGGTATGTAATCAGCTCTATCTTTGGCAAATGGCAAATATTAAACTTCCCGAAGTCTCTATCAACCTTTCCCAAAAAGAATTACATGAAGGCAATCTCCTACTTACAATTCATTCTCATCTATCACGATATAATATCGATCCCCATGATATAGAACTTGAAATCACAGAAAGTGCCTTGCTTCAGGAAAATGTAATCGTAAAAGAAAATATTACAAGACTACAAAAATTAGGACATACATTTTCTATTGATGATTATGGTACGGGGTTTTCATCCCTTTCAAATATTAAGACTTTTAATTTTGATAAATTAAAAATAGATAAATCATTTATAAGTAATTTATCTACAAATGAAAATGACCGTGTCATTGTATCTGCAACCATTGATATGGCAAAGAAATTAGGCTTAAAAGTGGTTGCTGAAGGTGTTGAAACGAAAGAACAGGCTACATTACTCAAATCATTTAATTGTGATATCGTTCAAGGGTTTTTCTATTCAAAACCGTTAAATACAGAGGACATAGAAAAATTATTGTTAGAAAATCAAGAGCTACGTTAAAGAGAAATACAAGTAGCGTAATATGATATTTCTTAATTTATGATACTAATCCTAATAAATACCCCTTTAAATGCTCATATTAGGTAGTTAAAGTTCATTTAAGTCAAAATACATAGCATAATGAATATCACATAAAATAAAGGTCATACGTCTCATATGGAGCTTTTGTTAATATTAAAAAATATATGTTCATTAAGCGATTAGCAATCACCCTACCTGTTGGAATGATAAGTGCCCTATTATTAGTATAAATAATTCAGGCGTTCATATTGCATTCTAATATTAAATAATATACCCAGCAAGCAAAAGCTAAAAGTACTTAAATGTATGTTAAGGTATTTTAGTATTTTTGGGTGATGTTAAGTAAAGTAAATAAATACTCTTAAAGCCCCGAATATAGGAGTTTTAAGAGACTTTTGTATGTTTTGAGAAAAAGTGGGTACTAGTTTCTAATACCAAGCTCTGTTTTGATAATGTTCCATCTAGTAAGATCTGTGTTTTTAAGATATCTCATTAGTCTTCTTCTTTGACCAACTAATTTAAGTAGTCCAAGTCTTGAAGAGTGATCTTTTTTGTTTGTTTTAAGGTGTTCAGTTAAGTAAGTAATTCTATCTGTGATAAGAGCTACCTGTACTTCTGTTGAACCTGTATCGTTTTCGCCTCTAGCATATTTAGCAATAATTGCTGCTTTTTTCGCCTGATCTAAAGCCATAATGACCTCCTGATTGGTATTTAAATTCTCATAAATGAGTCCGAAATCATATCATAATAAGCTTACCTAGTGCTTATAGGACAGATCAAGTAAACCTAATAGTTAGGATATCATGCTTACTTAATCTGAATTAGAGTAAAATAGTCCTAATTGATTTATAAGGCTTTAAACTATGTTACTTACCCGTGCAAGCGAATATGCATTACTCTCTTTAGATGTAATACGAAAATCTGACAGCCCTATTGGTACAGAACAATTAGCCACTGAGCTTTCTATCCCTAAAAGTTTTCTTGCAAAGATATTACAGAGTTTAGCAAAACAAGGCATATTGGAATCACGAAAAGGTGCACACGGCGGGTTCATATTGGCTAAAGAAGTCCATAAAATCTCTGTTAATTCCATCATTTTTGCAGCAGAAGGTAAATCTCCCGTTGTATTTGACTGCACATCATACGCTAACAGCTGTCCAAATGGGAGCATTGGGACCTGTAGCATTTCACCTTTTCTCCATAATTTTCAAAGTAAAATTGATGGCTTCTTAAATGGTCTTATGCTAAGCGATATACTTTAACCAAACCCCATTATGCACTGTAGGTTCAATTGAACCTACCCTACAAGTTCTTCATAGTATAATACGCTTATATTAAACAATAAGGCACTTTTACTATGCAGCAACACATTTACCACTTATCACACATCGACCTTGACGGTTATGGATGTCAATACCTTTCCCAACAATGTTTTCAAAATATAGATGCTTACAATGCAAACTATGGTCCTGAAGTCTCTGCACGTTTAGGTGAGATCGTTGCTAAAATAGAACAAGATAAATTTATCCATGGGGATAAGACAGAAAGACTCATTCTTATTACAGATCTTAACCTTACTACTAAAGAAGGCAATTGGATAGAAAAAGAAGCGGTACGTATTGGGTCAAAACTACAACTTCTTGACCACCATGCTACAGGTGCACAGGCAGCAGAACGTTTTGCCTGGTATAAGTTAGATACGACACGTTGTGCAACACTCATTACCTATGATTGGTTACAAACACATTATGACTTCGATAAAGAGAATCACTTAGCCCCTATCGTTCAAGCCATCAATGCCATAGATATCTGGGTCAGTGAAGATGAACTGTTTGAATATGGAAAGGTGATGCTTGGCATGATATCGGGAGCTAGAGAAATAGGCCGTGTGTTATTCCCTGCACAAGACAGAGCCTTTAAACTCTCCATGATCGAAGAAGCAAAAAATAGAGTCACAGATGAAGATGCACCTATCAAACTGGATGATGACCTGCACCAGATCAAAAAAGCTTTTTTCAGACAAGAAGAGAACAACACAAAAGACAACCTTGTTGCCAGCTTTGTAACAGAACTGCTCACCACAGACAGACAACGCCTTACTATAGAGTATAAAGGTCACAAAGGTATCCTTGGATACAACGTGGGTAATGCTTCTATTATAGGGAATGCCTGCATGGTAGAAAATGATGACTATGACTTCTATATGGATGTCAACTTCAGAGGAAACTTTTCTCTTAGAAGCAATAACAAACTGGATGTCTCACAAATGGCTGCGCATATTGGAAATGGTGGCGGACACCCCAATGCTAGTGGTGGGAAAGTAGAAGGCTATAAAGACTCTTTTGTCTATGCGGATGTAAGAAAATTTATACAAAACTATATTGATCTAAAGTGTAAGTAATTCGTAGGGTGCTGTGGGGACACAGCACCCTACACATTAGAAGATCAACCTGAATTCTGTACCTTTATCCGGTACAGAATCCACTTCTATCTTTATCCCGTATTCATCACATATACTTTTAACAATATTAAGTCCCACACCAAAACCACCAGCATACTCTGTACCGCGTTTAAATTTTTTAAATATCTCTTTTTGTGTCTTGACCTCTATCCCTATACCTTCATCTCTAATACTAAACAGACCTTCTTTGAGCTGAAGTGTTATAGTTGATCCTGCAGGGGAATACTTTATAGCATTTCCAATGAGATTACCAAACAAAAGTTGCAGTTGTGTCTCAGGTATGGTAAAAATAACCTTTTGTAGATCTGACTTTATACGAATACGTTTACTTTCACATAAAGGTTTATAATAGCTTATACTTTTTTGCAAGACCTCTGTGATATCCAAGGCTACCCCTGCTTCCTTTTTATCTGCAAAATTCAAATATGCCAAAGAGCTGTATATGTCATAGAGCTGCTTGGTGCTGATAGAAATGTTTTTGAGTGTTTTTTCTGTATAGCTCTCTTGTTTCAATGCCTGATCTGTTGCCATAGAAAGTGCTGTGATGGGGGTATTAAGTTCATGTGTGACATCATTGATAAAACGTTCTATCTGCACAACTCTTTGTCGTACAGGTTTCATAAACAGTTTAGATAAAACCCATGCGATCAGTGCCATCAGTATGGCAGCAAAGAACATGACCTTTAAGATCATTGCTTTCAATACTTCGAGTTCATGATGCAAACTCGCAGACTGCGCTACAACAAATGATATGTTTAAATGTTCTCTAGGTGCATCTGATACAAAAATATTATATCCTCTGGCTTCAAAATAGCCCGCTTTTCTACTCATAAAAGGCTCAACAGGTTTTCCTTCTTTGACCATACCGTTAACATCAATCAATGCCAGTTCTATCCCGTCAGGTATAAAAGACTTTTTCAACTTTAGTCCCTGCATATGTGCCATAATGATCTCTCCAGCCTTCATGTCTGCAATGTGTTGCAGTTTATAATAGGTTTCATTCTCCAAGGCATTTTTCTGTGCCGTATAATACCAGTACCCTATGAGAGAAATAAACAAAAGCGAAGAAACAATATAAAGCCCCAAAAAAGAGTAAAAAGATTTTTTCTCAAGATTATTCATATCGATATCCCAGTCCTCTTTGCGTAATAATTTTTTCACTTCCGATCACTTCCCGTAGTTTTCGAATGTACGAACGTAAAGTAGCATCACTGGGCAAGGTATCAAATTCCCAAATATTTTGCACCAGCTCCTCACTACTGATAAGCCGTTTGGGATGGGCTATAAAATAGTTGAGTATTTCCACTTCCTTAGGACGTAAGGTTACTTCACCCTTTCCATCACTCACACTGAATTTGCCGGGGTAATATGTCAAAGTATCCGAAAGCCTCACCGGAGCATCTTGTTCTATGTGAAAAAGTACCCTACTTTTTTCTATACGTAATTTAAGTTCTTCAAGCTCAAAAGGTTTACGTATATGATCATGTGCACCTGCATCAAACGCTGATTTTAAATATTTGGTATCACTATAGGCAGTCACAATGATTGCAGGGGTCGTGTCATTAAAACTACGTAATTCTTCAAGAAGTTCCACCCCGCTTTTACCCGGTACATTAATATCAAATATGAACAGATCAAAGCGGTTTTCATCTATACACTTCTGTGCTTCTTTGGAGTCAAACGCATGTACCACTTCATAAAACTCCTGAAGATAACCAGAAACAATGTCCCCAAGAACAGGGTCATCTTCCATCAATAAAATTTTCATATGTTTCCTTAGATAAAACTACTCTCTTGCTACAATTGTATTTATATTAGATTAAAAGTAAGTGTATGTTTATCTGCTTAAGTCTCATAGGTTATAATTATTTTACTCTATAAAAAAGGACTTTAATGTTTAAACAAACATCTATATCTCTACTTCTCGTAGCCATACTTGCACTTCCATTTTCACTACAGGCTACAGAAACTAAAACAACCATATCCGCTCACGCTGCCAACTCTGCTGCCAACACACTGCTTGCCACGATGAACATGAAAGAAAGTTATGAAGGGATGATCACAAGAATTACCCAAATGCAAATACAGTCAAACCCACAACTCAAAGCCATTGAACCGACCATTCATGCATTTTTCACAAAATATATGGGTTGGGAAGCACAGCGTGGTGACATTGCAGCACTTTATGCCAAAAATTACACCGCAGAAGAGTTAGCTGAACTTAACAAATTTTACCAAACACCACTGGGACAAAAAACCGTACAACTCATGCCACAACTTGCCGCTGCTGGTGCAAAGATAGGTCAAAGTAAAATGATGGGACATATGCCAGAAATGAAAGCCATGATCGAAGCTGAACTTAAAAAAGCTCATACACAAAAATAAGTTTATATTTTCACTCTTGCCTCTAAAACACGCAAGAGTGTCTGTGTATCTGTATTTTGTGCATATCTGTAATTAAATTTATACCTCATCCACATCAAAATAATAAAATGGCTTTTTCTCTTCTATCTCCACTTCATACTCCAACACATCCAATATTTTTATAAATGCTAATAGCGACACTTTGGAGATTTCCCCTTTTTCGAGTTTTGCAAGTGTTTGACGTGTCATCCCTACCTTTTGGGCTAGTTGGGCTTGGGTGATTTTTTTGGATTTTCGTATTTCCTTTATACGTTCTGCTATTTTATAAAATTCCATTGTACACATCCTTATAGTTAGTATCTATGTTGTCGGTGAGTGAAAAATGCAATATTTTTAAAAACTGCTCCCCAAAAGCTTGAAAATCAGGATTTATTTTGATGTAATTCTCTATCTCTGTCATTATTTGTTTTGTGGAATCTACACAGACTTCAAACAAAATTACAGCCTCTTTTTCACTTAACATACAAGAAATCATGCCAAAGTCTAGCAATGTCTTTTTGTCTGCCCATACTTTTTTGCCTGCCAAGGTTAAAGCAGGTTTATCATGAGGTAAATAGACAAGCGTATTGACCACATCATAAGCTGGTGCTAAAAAGCGTTCTTTTTTATCTGCGGTGTATAGCATACCAAAGTTTTTTAAGTGTGCATCACTATTTTTAAGTAGATAATTCATGACCATCATTTTATAAAACCTATGTAAGTCATCCTGTTTTTGAGTGCTTATTTGAGCGATTGACTTGGCAATTTTTTCGTAACTACCATAGTACTTTTTTTCTTTATTGTATTGGAACAATACGCAAAACTCTTCAAAGCCATAAAAACTATTTTGCTCCTTTTGATACGTAAACTTTTCCATGATAAAAAGTTTTTTACTTTTTGAGAGCCAAAATTTAGGTGTTCTAATCCCCGCAAATGTCAGTGCTTTCATACAAAAGTATTCATTCTCTGCCAAGTGTGGGTACTCTGCAGAAAAACTTTTTATAATGTATTCTCTATGGGAAAGTGTGACTTTGCTTTCTAGCTGTGCCAAAACTTTTGGTTGTACACCCCCAATGGCTGAATGGTTTAAAAAATTATGTACCAAAGAAGTAAAAAGGTTTTCATCTTCACTTTCTAGTATCTCATCCAAACTTAAAGTAAATGCTTCAGCCTCATCTTCTTTTTGATAGGTTAAATACCCTTCAATACTACGAGACAAATGTGAAAAGAGTATAAAATCATTCATTTCACCATGCTCTTTAATAAGTAGATTTTTCAGCAATTCAAATAAATACCCCTCAGGCATACTCATGTCAAAAATAGGATGTATGTGATAGTGTGAAGTATAACTTCCCGTACGGTAAGGCATAGTTAGTGAAATAGGATTATCATTCCTATAGTTAAAGATAAACTCCCTATTTTTATCATTATAATCCAAAATGCCAGACGCTAACGTATTTGCATAGACATGAAGCATAAAACCTCCTAAAAGTTATTTATACTTAACATATTATACTTTTCAGGAACAAATGTCAAGTAAAACTAACATATTATGCCTAAATTTTCACTCTTGCCTCTAAAGCACGCGAGAGTGACAGTATATCTATATTTTCCAACTCTACTCCCGTTGGTACACCTTGCGCAATTTTTGTAAAGTGTATCTCTAACCCTTTTAACTTATCTTCTATATACAGAATCATCGTATCGGTTGCGATACTTGGAGGAAAAGCAAAAATGATCTCATCTACCCCACCTACAGCATAAAAAAGATGGGCTTCATCCATATCACGTACTTCTGAAATCACATAATAAACACCGGAAAATTGCCCGCTCTCTTCAATGGTCAAAATGTCTTTCGCAGACTGAACGATACAAAGTTTAGAAGAGTCACGATAAGGGTCTGAACAGATGGTGCAGAGTTCATCTTCACTCATGTTGTGACATTTGGTACATTTCTGAATCACATTCACCCCTGTCTCAAGAGCATGTGCCAGTTTCATTGCGGAAAAACCATCTTCCATAACAGCATGATAAGCTAAACGTATGGCTGTTTTCTTACCAATGGAAGGGAGTGAACCAAAGGCATCCACTAAGTTTTCAAATGCTTCTATCTTATAATTTTTCATCGTTACCTTATTATAGGTGCGTTAGTAAACGCACTCTACTCTCTATTGTAGTCTGCAGCTTTGGAATACTCAACAACGGATTTAATAAATGTGACCACTTTTTGATGTTCAGGGTGTGCATCATAAGAATCTAATCCTTCTTTACTTTCAAAGACTGCAATAATACTTAAATCCATCGCACGGTCAGCCTCTACAAAGTTTACACCTACATCCATACTTCTTAAACTGGGTATGGCACCCATAAGGTTTTCAAGCATCTGTTTAGCTTGAATAATATTAGCTTTTTTATTTTCTTCTTTGAACTTAAACATCACGATATGTACAAGCATCTTAACCCTTTAAAAACTATTTTTGTGATTATAACTAAATTATGGTAGAATTCGCCAAAATTATTCGCTAAAAACTATGAATAAACTATGGAGAACTACCTATGATAGAATTAGATTATTATGAAGTACTTGAAGTCAGTAAAGACTGCTCAGGTACTGAACTTAAAAAGTCATACAGAAAACTAGCAATGAAATTCCACCCTGACAGAAACCCTGATGATAAGGAAGCAGAAGACAACTTCAAAGTAGTCAATGAAGCCTATCAGGTTCTTTCAGATGAAGAGAAAAGAAGCATCTATGACCGTTATGGAAAAGCTGGACTTGAAGGTCAAGGTATGGGACGTGGTGGATTTGGTGGTGCAAATATGGATGATGTGATGGATATGTTCAACTCTATGTTTGGTGGTGGCTCCAGACAATCACGCAGAGACCCTGGACAGAAGTACCCACTTGATTTTGAAATAGAAGTACCCCTTGAGTTTCATGAAGCAGTCTTTGGA
>JAUVCL010000128.1 GCA_030595845.1 Campylobacterota bacterium | reverse complement strand
TCAGTGTTCCTGTTTTGTCTGAACAGATGACAGAAGCTGAACCGAGTGTTTCAACCGAAGAGAGTTTACGAACAAGTGCTTTGTTCCGTACCATACGTTTGGCACCAAGTGTCAAAACAACGGTGACCACAGTGGGGAGACCTTCAGGGATTGCTGCAACAGTCAGGGAAATCGCTGAATTGACGATCTCCATCCAATCCATACCCTTTTCGATACCAATTCCCACGATGACCGCCACAATGGTAAGTGCCACAGCAAGCAGGATTTTGGAAAGCACGTCAATGCGTAATTGCAATGGTGTTTTACTCTCCTCTGTTTGCAGCAGCATATCGGCAATATGCCCCATTTGGGTCTGCATCCCTGTTGCTGTCACGACCCCGATGCCATGACCAGTGGCAACAACCGTTCCCATAAATGCCATATTTATCTGATCACCAAGCCCTACATCATTCTGTGAGATAGCTGTTAGCTCTTTTTCTACAGGAAGAGATTCCCCTGTGAGTGCTGCTTCATCAATAAGTAAACCTGTTGTTTCTATCAAACGGACATCCGCTGAGACAATGGTGCCGGTATCGAGTTTTAAAATGTCTCCGGGAACAAGTGTACGAGCCGGTATTTTCTCCCAATTCCCATTACGTAGAACAGTAGCCATTGGTGCTGCCATGTCACTTAAAGAATCCATTGATTTTTGCATGTTGAGCTCTTGCGTAAAACTGATCATAACATTGATAAAAACAATGACTAAAATAGCAATTGCATCGATAGAATGTCCGATGTAAAGTGACAAAAATGCACCGACTATAAGGATAAGGATAAGCGGATTCTTTAGCTCTTTGAGTAAGAGATGTAAGACGGAGGCCTTCTGCTCCTGTGCCAGTTCATTTGCCCCTGACTCAGTAAAGCGTTTATCAACCTCTGCGTCTGTGAGTCCTGATTTTTGATCGACTTTAAGTGATTTAAGTACTTCATCCGCTGTAAGGTTATACCATATCATCATAGCTTCCTTTATAGAAAATTATTTATGTACAAATTGTTTGATTGATTCTTATTGTAACTGCTTAATGTTTAATAAGTCCAAGGATTAAAAAAAGTTCTGAAAACCTTATAAAATTATATATGGTCACATCTAGTAACCTTATTGTTTTAAATAGCTAGTACCAGTACACTGCAAAGGATTTAAAGACTGGCGCGTTGTTTGTATCTCTTGCTCATTGCTCATGAACACACAAGACACTGATAGAGGGAATCATCCCTAAAGATACTATCATTGTAAAGTGTCAATGAAGCAAACTTAGTTTTGATTTAGCATGATTTTAGACTACTTACCCGCCATTCCAAGCCCTATATCTTTCATAGGAAAATCTTTATAGGTGTTAGCATGTTCTCTGCTTAGCCCAACTGCTGTGCCTATTCCCCACTCAAAATATCTATGTCCTGTACTCGCTTGTTCTTTTGGATCCATGTAAAGGTTGTAAATCCAAGGAGCCATTCCTACATTGAGTATGGTTGACTCGTCAAGATTAGCCATAGGATGTTTCACATCAAATACTTTCATATGCACCTTATACTCTTCCCAACGCAATGCCATAAAAGTTTTCTCAGAGTACATAAACACCGCTTCTCTGTTTGATTTTCCATCATCACCAAGCAAGAAAGATGTCTGATCAACCCCATCAATATATCTATCAGGCGATATTTGATTCTCAATACCCGCGATAGAGAGGCTTGTATTAAAAAGATCCATTAGGTCAAATAAACCGTCACTTTGTTTGCCTGATTTTATCATACCTGGCCAGTAAGCAATACCTGGAACTCTCACGCCACCTTCCCAAGTTGTACCTTTTCCACCTTTGAATGGTTGGTATCCAGAATCAGGCCATAAATCCTCATTTGCTCCATTATCAGATGTAAAAAATACAAAAGTATTGTCATCAATTTTAAGCTCTTTGAGTAAGTTTACCAATCTTCCAGTAATATCATCTACTTCTATCACTGCATCTTTATAAGGAAATTTAGCAGGACTCTTTCCTTTGAAGGCTTTAGCAGGAAAGTTGTCGTTATGTACTTTGATAAAAGCGTGTACCAGATAGAAAGGCTTACTCTCTTTAACAGCTTTACGGATGAAATTTTCAGAATATTCTGCTACCTTTTGATCTATCTCTGCTAGTTCATCAAGTGTCTTAATCTCTTGAACATTCTCTAGTTTGCCACCTTTTTTACCAGCAGTAATAGCGCGGTGACTCAGCTTATCAAGAACTTTCATTCGTTCAGGATTATAAACCATATCTGGATATCGTCTTTCCATCATCCCCTGTGTAAATTCACTAGCCACACTTAAAACTCCAAAATACTCATCATACCCTACTTGATGTGGCCAATAACCATCTTGTTCTCCAAGATGCCATTTCCCTGAAAGAGCTGTTATATATCCATTTTTTGATAACATCCCAGCCGCAGTCACTTCATCCGCCCATGGATTAACAGTAGGACTTTCCCCTGTTAAAATAGGACGAGTCAAACCACTTCGAGCAGGAATCCTACCTGTCATGATAGCTGCCCTTGTAGGTGTACAGGTAGGCTGTGCATAAGTAGAAGTAAGAAGAAGACCATTATTTGCTATCGCATCAATATTTGGTGTAGGTGCACCAATCATCGCTCCCCCACCATAAACTCCTGGGTCACCATAACCCATATCATCAACAACAAGTATCAAGATATTTGGCTTTTTACCTGTTCTCTTCTTTAACTCTTTAAGCTTTTGTGCAGAAATTTTATTTTGCTCGGCATAGACTCTTGAGGGTTCAAGATACTTTTGTGTGTGGACTGCCTTGGTGAATGGTATATTCCCTTGGGCTATAAGCCCTTGAGAAATTCCGATGCTTAGAAATGTAGCTATGAATAAGCTAGTTTTTTTTGTTTTCATAAATGCTCCTTGTTTAATTTAAACTTGATGACTACTCGACCTTGGCAGGAACAGGCATATTATATTCTCCATTGACTACACTCTCAACAGGACGATAGATACGCATACCTAGATACCAGTTATCACTCGGTGTATTTAAATGGTTTTGAACATTACCACATATATTTTTTGGTCCATAATATATGGTAAATGTCCCATCTGTATTGTATTTAAGCATTTTATTGTTCAAATTTGAATCTTCACTTTTAATGTATTTATCATCTCCATACATAGTAAAAGAGAAAAAACCTCCTTTTTTAAAGCCTGGCTTGATATATGTTGCCTTGTAGCAAATATCTTTTTTAAGACCAAAGTCTCTATATATATAAACAGCATCCTCAGGAGGAAGTAGCCCAAGTGCAACAGATACTCCTAACTTTTGTAACTCTGGATCAATAGTGCCTCTTGCTCCTGATGTCTTATTTAAGTTTGGAAGTTTTGCTGCTTCTTTTTGATATTTTTCTTGTAATACTTTTAAACTCTTTATATCCCATTGACGCGGTGAGTATTCTTTAAGTATTATCCCTTGGGGAGTAGTTAATTTGATTTGGTCTTGCAGTGAGTTTACATACTTAGTATCTTCCTTGTTGCTTGCATCTATTTGCGTTCTGATTACAACTGCTGCAAATTCAGTGTGTGATTTTATATCAAATGTTCCTGGACCATAAAAAACCTGATCAATATGATGATCACTTTGCAAGATCATTGCTGATTGATAGCGATTGTCTTTTGACTTTGGAAGTGTAATTTTTGTACCTTTAGGGACATGAAAAATTCCAAATGAATAGACAGTATCTCTGTTCATTGTCACTGCGGGTTGTTTGTCAAGTGGGATTACAGAGCGATCATGACGAAACTTATTGACTCCTGTATCTTTGTAAATATTGGCAAAGCTTAGATCAACTTCTGCTTCAACATAGTTATCAGGGGTAACAGTGGTACTTGCCATTGTTGACAAGGGGAGAAGCGTGATAAGTATCATGTCATGTACGAGCTTTTTAAGAGGTGACATTCTTAACTCCTTTTTAGGTTGTGTAAATCAAATTATTATAACAGAGTATAATGATTAAATCTTGTACAATTCCGACATTTTATTAAAATAAAGTATAATTTATAATCGACATAAAAACAAAGGCAGGTATTTAGAAATGAAAAGCATCAGAGACATAGCCCTCAGTCTATGAAAAAGCAAATACTCACCTGTTTTGATAGTGACCAATTAAATGAAGTGGTTAAAGGAGCATCATTAGAACTACACCAAATGGATAGAGGTTCTTTCCAAGCCAATCTTTTTAGTACATCTTTAGGAAAAGGCACTTTAGATATTGGTCAATATAGTCGTTCCATCTTAAGTGAAGGCAGTTTTTCTCCAGACTTTATGACTTTTGGTTTTTTACTTGATGCCAAAGGTGAAGGACGATTGAATGGCTCTTTGGTCATGGAACATGATATGTCACTCAGTGAAGAGGGTACACAATTGGAACATTATCTTGCTCCCAATACCCTTTGGTCCTCGTTTCAATTTAAGCGTGAGGATCTACTCAAAACAGGTATTAGTTTAAGTGGACAAAGTAGCACTATCTATCGTTTCAATAAAAAGATGCAGCAAAATATATCTTTGAAGCTTGGAAATGTTTTTGCCTATCTGAAAAATGCTGATCATAACCAAATCTCCTCCTTAAACTCAAGCATGATCTATAATCATATACTTAGTCTCTACGCACATTCTATTAGTCATGCCCACTCTTATAGCCCTCTCAAACGAAATGAATCAACCTTTCTTGCAAAAAAGATATACGCTTATCTGCAAGATCATGCTGGTGAACCTATTCAGATGATTGACCTCACTGCACTGATAGAGAAAAGCGAACGAACAGTTGAGAGACTCTTTAAAAAGTACTTTGGTATTCCTCCATACACCTATTTAAAATTTCATCGTCTTCATCTCATCCGTAAACATCTCATGCAAAGAGACTCATCTTTCATCAGTATTACTCAGCTTGCTATGGAAAATGGTTTTATGGAAATAGGATATTTTGGACGTGAATATAAAAGGACTTTTGGAGAGACACCCTCAGAAACACTTAAAAACAATAGAGAATAAAAGCAGTTTTTTTATTCTCTATTGTAAGTGACATTATTTTAGTTATTCTGTTGATTTGACTTATTTTTTCAATCAACAACCTCTGTGTCTGTGAGTCCTGATTTTTGATCGACATTAAGTGATTTAAGTACTTCATCCACTGTAAGGTTATACCATATCATAAGATCATCCTTATAGAAATTTTTGTTTATTTGTTTTCCAATATTTCTCTTAAGATCTTTTCATATACCAAATAAGTCTACCTTAGTAACTCTACATCAGGCATTTCCCATGTTTTGTCCCAAAATTCTTCAGTACCTCCATACATACGAATGACAGGAAAAGGCTTTTTCCCAGATGTTGGAATCCAGTTCGACGCAAGACCTTCAGGTGCCTTTGGACCAAGATAAAGAGTTACAGATCCATCAGAATTTTTCTTCATATTTGGTAGATCAAAAGAAGAAAGTCCTGCTCTTTCTTCTGGACTGTATATAAAGGCTAC
>JAUVCL010000169.1 GCA_030595845.1 Campylobacterota bacterium | reverse complement strand
TAATGCAGACATTTATGACTCATCCTACCCTTCTTCTGTTTCCACTATGCTCTCTGTACTGTACAGTATCTCATCATTAGTAGATACAGTCTATAAAAAATTTGTATTTAAAACCCTAGAGATATATTCATATGATGTCATGAGACAACCCATCTCTACTCCGCGTATGACACGTATGGTCATACGTTATTTAAAAGATGATGTGATTATTAAAGCACAGGAAGAAACACTCAAAACACACATCAAAGATCTAGACAGTCTAGCTCATCCATTCTCTTTACTCAAAAATGACACTAACGATGGTTTCATGATCTGTAATTCAAATTCCTGTTTTGGACATGAGAAAGATTTTTCAGGAGTCATTGAAGTACTCGAAAAGAGATGATCATTAACTAAAAATCATCTTATGTAACCTATGTTACAGACAAAGCTTTTTTAAACTGTCATAATACTTTTACAATTTAATTAAAAGGAAACATTATGACATGTAACGTAGGAAAAATAGACAGAATTCTTAGAGGTGTAATTGGTGCCGCAGTGATCGCTTGGGGTATAATGAATGGAAATATTATTGCTGATGTAGTGGGAGCAGTACTTCTCTTTACTGCTATCATCGGATGGTGCCCGCCTTATGCACTGCTTGGTATTAACACTGGTTGTAAAACCAAAAATGCCTAAAAGTTTTTTCGTGCTATAGTTATAAAACTATAGCACGGAGTACCTATGCAACTTAACACTTATCCTTTTCTGGAACAACTAGAACCTCAAGCACTACAATTTCTTAACACACACATCAAACCCATTAAGATACCCAAAGGTACCCTACTCTTTTATCAAGGTGACATTTGTGACAATATCTTATGGTTAACTTCCGGAGAAGTCCGTCTTTATACACAGTCTGACAGCATAGAAGAAGTAACACTCTATACACTCAAAGCAGGCGAACAGTGCATCGTCAATACTGCTTCACTTCTCTCTCAGACAGATGCTGTAGCTTCAGCTGAAACTATGACTGAAATAGAAGGCTATCTCATAGATGCTGAAAGCGTAAAAGCCCTCTCAAGAATGAGTGATGTTTATCAGAACTATCTTTTCTCACTGTATCAACTGCGTTTTGAAGAACTTACAGGACTGATAAATGATATCAAGTTTAAACGTTTAGATACCCGTATCATTGAATGGTTGCAAAAACAACCCAACAGTATAATAGAGATCACACATGAACAACTTGCTACTGAATTGGGCTCTTCCCGTGTTGTTATAAGCCGACTACTCAAAGAGATGGAACAAAACGGTACGCTCATTTTACATAGAGGTAAAATAGAACGTCTTTAATCTTATACTATATATTGACAATGTAGTATCAAAAAAATCAAAGGATATATCATGGCTTATAATGAATTAAATGAAGAAGAGACCAATGTCATTTTAAACAAGGGAACAGAGCGTTCTTTTACAGGAAAATTTTGGGACCATCATGAAGATGGTATGTATACTTGTCGTCAATGTAATGCACCACTTTTTCCGTCAAATACTAAATTTGATTCAGGTACAGGATGGCCAAGCTTTGATGATGCTGTTGATGGTGCGGTCAAAGAAGTACCCGATTCTGACGGAAGAAGAGTCGAGATTGTATGTGCAAACTGTGGTGGTCACTTGGGACATGTTTTCAAAGGTGAAAAAATGACAGAAAAGAGTACACGTCACTGCGTAAACTCTATCTCACTTGATTTTGTAGCAAAACAGTAACAGTTAGTAAAACTTGTTAAAAAACAGAGGTTTTTTTCCATAAAACAATATTATCATAGATATAATCTTATCTATGATAAAAGAAAGTTTAAAGATATTCGCAGGAGATTTAAAAAACTCTTTTAAAGACCTGCTTCCCATTATTATTGTTGTTGCACTATTTCAGGGACTTATCATCCAGTCTGTACCCGCAAACCTTACGTCTATTGTCATTGGGTTAACCATTGTTGCCATAGGACTTGCACTTTTCATTCGCGGACTTGAACTGGGTATCTTTCCCATAGGGGAAGGACTGGCTGTTGACTTTGCCAAAAAAGGTTCGCTCTTCTGGTTGCTGGCTTTTGCATTTACCATTGGTTTTGCTACAACTGTCGCTGAACCGGCACTTATAGCGATAGCTGACAAAGCAGCCTTAATAAGTGATGGTCGGGTAGATGCATTTTTTCTGCGTATGACTGTTGCTTTTTCGGTTGGTTTTGCAATAGCCCTTGGTACTTATCGTATCCTTGTTGGTCACCCTATACAATACTACATCATCAGCGGATATATCATAGTGGTAGTGATCACCTTCTTTGCACCAAAAGAGATCATAGGCTTAGCATATGACTCTGGTGGTGTCACCACCTCAACAGTGACAGTACCTCTGGTTGCTGCTTTGGGTATAGGACTTGCGTCAAGTATCAAGGGTCGTAACCCTGCTATAGACGGTTTTGGTCTGATAGCATTTGCCTCACTTATGCCTATGATATTTGTACAGGCATACGGGATCCTGGTCTACTCAACATCCACAACAGCTACAAAAGCAGTAGAGGTTGCAAGCAAAGTTGTAGAGAAGGGAAAAGCGGCAGTATATCACTTTGACTGGATGAACATCTTCTGGGAACTGGTCAATACGATCATGGATGTGATACCCATACTCGCAGTGATCTTCTTTTTTCAATATCTGGTCATCCGTAAATCTGTAGCACATTTACATAAGATCCTGGTAGGTATCATCATGGTGATACTTGGACTTTATGCATTTATAGTAGGGCTTGAAATGGGCCTTTTCCCTATAGGGGAAACTATAGCATATCAGCTCACAGATATGAAAAATAACTTACTCATTTATCTTTTTGCTTTTCTCATAGGTTTTTCTACCACTATGGCAGAACCGGCACTTTTGGCCATTGCCATTAAAGCAGAAGAGATCAGTGAAGGGAACATTAAACAAAATACACTTAGAATAGTAGTAGCATTTGGTGTTGCTATGGGTATTGGACTTGGTTCTTATCGTATTGTTGCAGGGGATCCTATACATTACTATATTGTGGTAGGGTATATCTTAGTTATCATCTTTACATACTTTGCACCAAAGTACATTGTACCTATTGCATATGATTCTGGCGGTGTGACAACCTCTACCGTTACAGTACCTTTGGTTGCTGCGTTAGGACTGGGACTTGCTGAAAACATAGAAGGCCGAAATCCACTTATTGACGGATTTGGGCTCATAGCCTTTGCATCCCTCTTTCCTATGCTCACAGTGATGGGATACGGTATTTATGCAACATATAGACAAAAGAAACAATCCAAAATAGAAGGAGAAATAGTATGAAATTTACAGCACTCATCGCAGTTATTCAAGACAAAGATGAAGAAGAAGCCATAAAGGTTGCCAAAGAGGCAGGTGCAGGGTCTGTGACAATTTTACATGGTAAGAACATAGGTCTTGAAGAGAAAAAAGTCTTTTTTGGTCTTACTTTAGAAGAAAATGTTTCAGCTTTACTCTTTGTATTGCCAAGAAAATCATCTATGAAAGTTATGAAAGCACTACGTGACCAGTTTGATATAGATAATCCAGAAACGAATGGTTTTGCGTTTACAATACCATTATCCCATGTTGCAGGATTAGATACAAAAGAGTTACACAAATTTGAACATGACATTAAGTCAATGATATAAGGAGCGAGAAATGTTAGTAGAAAATGTAATGACACCTAAAGATAAATTGATAGTCATCTCACCAATGGAGAGTGTACGTGCAGCCATTAAATTGATGAAAACACATAAAGTACGTTCGATTATCGTAGATAAAAATACTGAAAATGGTGCTTATGGACTGGTAACTTTCAAAAATATCTTACAAAGTATTGTTGCAGAAGATGGTGATATAGACCTTCTAAATGTTTATGATATCGCAGCTGCTCCTGCTTTTTCTGTCTCGGCAAAACTTGATGTAAAATATGCAGCCAAAATGATGGTAACATCCAGTATAAAACGTCTTCTAGTGCTTGATAACAACGAACTTCAAGGTATCCTCACAATGACGGATATCATCGGTATTTTAATGGAAAGTGTGGAATAACTAACCCTTCACCTTAGGAAAGGTAAGTATAAATGTACTTCCTTCTCCTTTTTTTGATTCCAG
>JAUVCL010000158.1 GCA_030595845.1 Campylobacterota bacterium | reverse complement strand
GGTAGAGCAAAGGATTGAAAATCCTTGTGTCGGGGGTTCGATTCCCTCTCGCGCCACCATTACTTTTACTCATAAACTCCCAAACATTGCCCAATAGTTAATAAAAAAATTTATAAACTGTATACTTTTCTTAAAAATACTGTCCAAAAGAAATACTTTTACCCTATTTATCCTCCTTTTTTTAATCAAGGTAACACCTAAATCCTCCTTATACACATCATTTACCGTCAAATATTAACTTATTGTTAACTTTTTATTAATTTTCTTGACATTTGTATTAATCTATGTTATAATTCGCTTGTATTCAAACAAAATTCAAGGAGAATTACAATGAAAAAAATATTATTACTTTCAGTAGTAGCGTCAACAATGATTATGGCTGGTGGAGATATCGCTCCAGTTGAGCCAGTAGTAGAAGCACCAGTAGAAGTATCTGCATGGGAATTCGGTGGGCAATTAGTAGCGTATACACAAACTGTAGATGCATCTGGTAATGGAGACTTATTTAGTAATGATACTACTTATGCAGGTTGGGGTGGTCAACTTAGAGCAACTAACTCTGATGTATTTTGGGGTATAGGTGCTGGTTTCGAACTTACTGGTATTGTTTCTAGCGAAGGCGTAGCTGGTTTCTATAACGGTGGTGGAAATGTTGGTACTACATCTGGTGGATTTACACAAGCTTATTTAACATATGGTTTTGATAATATCAACACTAGTATCAAAGTTGGTCGTCAAACACTTCCAAAATCACTTTCACCATTTGCATTTACTGAAGGTTGGCAAATGTTCAAAAATACATTTGATGCTGCTTTAGTAGTGAACTCTTCACTTCCAAACACAACACTTGTATATGCATTTGTAAAAAATGCTAACAGATCAGTTGGTGATTACCTAAACGAAGATGCTTTTACAGCACTAAATGGTAGTGACGGTGTTCACATGGTTACTGCTCAAAACAAATCAATCAGTAACTTGACTTTAACAGGTACATATTACCTTGCTCCAGATATGACTGCTGCTCTACTTAATGGTGGTGATGCTGACGTTTTATGGGGAGATGCTACATATAAAGCTGATGCTCTTACTGTTGGTGTTCAAGGTGGTCAAATTAGCCCAGATGGTCTAGATAACACATCTGCATTTGGTGCAAAACTTGGTTACAACTTCGGTATGTTTGGTGCTGCAGTAGCATACTCATCAGTTGATGATGGTAATGGTCTTGGAATCACTAACTTTGGTACAGGTGTAAAATCTCCACTTTACACACAAATGGTACTTAACAACGTTGGTCAATACCACGCTGCTACAGGTTCAGACTTCCTAAAAATTACTGGTACTGCTAAAGCACTTGGTGGTAAATTCACTCTTGCTTATGGTGCTGGAGAAAATGATTCTGATATCACAAAAGGTGATTACACACAAGTTGATTTTATGTACAAAACTAAACTTACAGAAAACACAACTCTGTTTGCTGCTTATGTTTACACTGATGATGATCTATATACTTCAGCTACGGCTAACGGTGCTAGACCATCAGAAAATAACTTTGTTAGAGTATGGGGAAGATATAACTTCTAAGAATTACTTCTTAAAGTTTATTAACCTTTTAGAGTTCAGGCTTTTGCCTGACTCTAAGCTCTTCTTTTCCTATCCTCTCTTTCTTCTTTATATTATTTCAATTTTTTCATAGTTTCTATTTGGAATTTAAATGCTATTTTGAACACTTTGGCGGATACAGGGATCTGCCCCTACATGAAATATATTTTCTGTAGGGATCAACCCCTGTGTTGATCCGATGTTGCCAGAAAAAACACATAACATAATCATATTTATTCATCATACAAGAATATGATCTTGAAACCTTGGGAGGACATGGGAGTCCTCCCCTACAATGCTATTTGATTTATGCTATAATCTGAAAAAATTAAAGAACCCTAAATGACTAAAAAATTACACCTTGTCAGCCTTGGCTGTACTAAAAACCTTGTCGACAGCGAAGTGATGCTTGGTCGACTCAAAGAGTATGAGATCACAGATGACAATACACAGGCAGATGTGATCATCGTGAACACCTGTGGCTTCATAGATGCTGCTAAAGAAGAGAGCATTAACACTGTACTCAACCTACATGATGAACGTAAAGAAAACTCTATTTTGGTCATGAGCGGATGTTTGACTGAACGTTACAAAGAAGAACTCCAAGCAGACATGCCTGAAATTGACATATTTACAGGTGTTGGAGACTATGAAAAGATCGATCAGCTCATCGCTTCAAAACAAAGTACTTTCAGCCCTGAAGTTTATCTGGCAACAGAGACATCAGGAAGGGTTATTACCGGGTCTAACTACCATGCCTACATTAAGATAGCAGAGGGGTGTAACCAGTCTTGTTCTTTCTGTGCCATTCCAAGCTTTAAAGGCAAGCTACATTCACGTTCACTCTCTTCCATCGTAAAAGAAGTAACACACCTTGTAGGTCAAGGCTTTTATGACTTCTCTTTCATTTCACAGGACAGCTCCAGCTACGGACGTGACATGAAACTGAGTGATGGGCTCATAGACCTCATCAAAAGTGTAGAGGTCATAGAAGGTGTCTCTTCTACTCGTATCTTGTATCTTTACCCAAGTACCACAACAATTGCGCTCATTGATGCCATTTCAGATTCAAACGTATTTCAAACCTATTATGATATGCCTATCCAACATATAGAAGACTCTGTACTCAAAACCATGAAACGCGGCTTTGGGGAAAAAAAGACTATTGAGCTACTCGAATACATGAAATCTAAGCCTAATGCATTTTTACGCACCTCACTCATCGCAGGACACCCAGGAGAGAGTGATGAAAGCTTTGAAAAACTCTGTGATTTTATGGAAACATTTGAATTTGACAGATTTAACACCTTTCACTACTCGAATGAAGAAACTACTTCTGCCTATACATTAGATCAGATCTCACAAAATGTGATAGATGAAAGAGCTAATATTTTAGGAGAGATAGCTGAAAGAAACACCCTTACGTCCCTTGAAAACATGGTAGGAAAAACAGTAACTCTTGTTATAGATGGAGAAAGTGATGAACATGAATACCTACTTTCAGCCAGACCACTAAGCTGGGCAGTTGACATCGACGGAGAGATCCTCATCAATGACACATCTGACCTTCCTGTGGAGTATGGGAAAAGATATGAAGCGAAAATTACAGCGCTGGCAGGGACTCAACTGCTTGCAACACTCATCAAACCTCTTTAAAACAATGCTTACTCTTGATGTCACACACCTAAAAAGGGGAAAGAGCCTTTTGGCTTTTTCTGCGGGCGTTGACTCATCTGCCCTCTTCTTTTTACTTTTAGAAAACAATATTAAATTTGATATTGCTATTGTCAATTATGGTACACGTGAGAATTCTGACAAAGAAGAAGCCCATGCCAAAGCATTGGCCAAAAAATACAAACTTTTTTGCCATAACATCAAAGCACCCAAATTTGATACCCATTTTGAAAAAAAAGCCCGAGATTTCCGCTATGAATTTTTTGAATCACTTATAAGCATAGAAGGCTACGATAACCTTCTTACCGCGCATCAGCTGAATGATCAACTAGAATGGATGCTTATGCGTCTTACTAAAGGAGCAGGCGTGAGTGAATTACTTGGACTCACTGAAATCACAAAAAAAGAGAACTATACCCTGATTCGTCCTTTACTTGACTATAGCAAAGACGAGTTATTATGTTATCTAAAAAGCAATGATTATTCTTATTTTATAGATGCGAGCAATAGTGATGAAAAATATGAACGTAATGCCTTTAGAAAACAGTTTTCTGATCCGCTGATGGCAAAATATAAAGAAGGTATCAAACGCAGTTTTACCTATCTTTCTAAAGATAAAGAACGTCTTGAAAGTGGATTTGAGACAGTGTACTCTGAACATAAATTAAGGGTCATTAAACTGCATAACCTTGAGAGTAAAACCAAAGCAACTGATCTGGCACTAAAAGAACTGGGTTACCTTCTTTCAGCATCACAACGTCAAGAGATAGAAAAGGAAAGTTCTTTAGTGATAGGAGGAGAATGGGCAGTGGAAATTCAAAATAACCTACTTTACATTGCTCCCTACAAAACAATAGATATGCCCAAAAAATTTAAAGAAACCTGCAGAGTAACAAATATCCCAAATAAAATACGGCCCTATATTTTCAAAGAAAATATAAACCCTTCACTTATCATTTCTCATCTCTAATTTCTCATTTCTCATTTCTCATTTCTCATTTCTCATTTTTGCGCCAACGGGTGTGCTTTCATATACTCTTGCATTTTTTTCACGCTTCCAAGCTTCGTATAAACTTGTGTCGTTGCCATGGTTTCATGCCCAAGTAGTTCACTCACATCTGATATACGTGCCCCATTGTTTAACAAATGTGTTGCAAAAGAGTGTCGAAGCTGGTGAGGCGTCACTTTAAGTCCTGCCTCTTTAAAAACTTTAGAGAGAAGATAGCGTAATTG
>JAUVCL010000150.1 GCA_030595845.1 Campylobacterota bacterium | reverse complement strand
ATTTGCTCATCTTGAAGCATTGGGTTACAGTTTACTACTGTTACTACTGGTGCTGTGTCACCTACGTTGATTTCTGTACCTGCAAGGTTACATACGATGTCATTTTTAAATGTTACTGTTGCCATTTAATATCCTTTAAATTTTTATGTAAAGGGATTATGGCTTAAATAGGATAAATTTACTCTTAATTATCTTTTCTCTGTTCTATTTACTCTAGATATAAACAAAAAGTGCTCACTATTACCATTGAATGCTTTCCAGAACCTAGATATTTACATCCCAGGTATTCTAGGAATCCGTCCAAGTTTAGATTGACGACAATACCATCCCCATCCTTGTTTCATCCAGTGACCTACTATAGGCAGTGGGATCATCTTCCCGCCCTTTTCACTTCTATAGACAAAGGCTGCCCCATTACCTATATCCATCACACACAAGATATTTAGATGACCCATATAACTTTGTTTTGAATCTATATTTTGCATAGTGTTCATAATGTTGTAAGCCACATTTTTAGCCATAACTTCAGCGACATGCCCCTGTTTTGCTCTCCATTCCGGTCCCATAAGAGATGCGGTATCCCCTATGGCATAGATACCTTCAAAGCCTTCTATCTCATTATATTCATTGGTAAGTACGAACCCCGCATCACTTAAAGGCAAGCCTGATTCTGAGATAATACTGTGTCCCGTTCCTGCAGAAATGAACATTATGAGATCTGACTCAATTTTTGTGCCATCTTCAAATACAATACCATCTTCTTCAAAGGTTGTTATCTTTGAACCCACCTTTTTATGAATGTTGGTCATCTTAAACATCTTATCCATCATGACCAAGGCTTTTTCACCCATTTTTTGTCCAGGCTTTTCCATAGGGGCAAAAAATGTCAGTTCAAAATCATCACGTACACCTTTTTTCTTTAAATAGGTATCGACATTGAACAATACTTCAAATGCAGGGCCACCTCTTACAGCAGAAGTGTCTTTGGCATTTGCTCCAAAGCCCATAGCGATTTTTCCCTCTTTCTTTAAGATAAGTGCATCCAGTTTTTCATACAAAGCTGTTGCTTCTTCGGGTTTTCCACAGATAGAAAGGGTATGCTCCATTCCTTTATGTTTCAGTTTATCTTGTCCAAGGGCTACAACAATATACGCATAGTCATCTAAGATACGTCCACTTTGGAGTGTTACTTTTTTCTCAACAGCTTCAAATTTTGTGACAGGATCTACTATAAGTTGGAAACCATGCTTCATCGCAAGTTGGTCTAGAGGGACAGAAACATCTTCTCTAGTCACATCACCCGTAGGTATCCAGATAGAAGTAGGATAGATATAAAAATAATCCCTATCACTTACAAGAGTGACTTCCAAATTCTGTTTTTTAAGATATATGGCTGCTTCAACACCTGCAAAACCACCACCTAATACCAATACCTTTTCCATAACGCTCTCCTTACTTTTTAACCAAGTCTACACGAGGGTAGAAAAATACCACCTCTCTGTCTACCACAATCTTTTCTTTATTATCTGTAGCATATGCTCTGACCGTAATAGGAATAGGTACATCTTTTCTCATATTGTTCGCAAGTTGCTCTGTTGTTTCCAAAATAACTACTTTTTTCTTTTTCTTACCTGCACCCAGTTTAAAGGCCTCTGCCGGTCTTTTAATCGTAATTTTGTCATTTCCCAGTATCTCAAAGTAGTAAGTATGCGCTTCTCTGTCTGTATTTGCGAACATAAAGATATAATCATTTTGTACCACACCTCCATCTAACACTTTATAAAGGCGTTGACCTTTATTAATGTTGAGTAGCATATGTTCTTTTTTACTTCCCATCACGAAAAGTGTTATAAGCACAATGCTCAGTACGGCAAAGTATGCGATGACTTTCCCTCTGAAGAAATTTGTTTTTCCTTCATATTTAACCGCTTCTTTTTCAGAGGACCAACGGACTAAACTTTCTTTACCCAATGCACCCATAACAGTGGTACAAGCATCCACACACTCAAGACAGTTGATACACTCAAGTTGTAAGCCTTTTCTGATATCAATATGCGTAGGACATACTGTTACACACGATTCACAAGTGGTACACTCTGCAGAAGTATCTACGGTTAAAAGATCTTTTTGTTTGGTAAACTTTTTTTCTCTCTCATACCCATGTCCTTCATAGATCTCACCACCACGATTAGGGTCATAGACTGCCATAACAGTATCATCATCATAGAGTACTGACTGTACACGGCTGTAAGGACAAATATACACACAAAAGTTCTCTTTGATAAATACCACATCCAAAATAATGAAGAGTGCGATACCTACTAACATTCCTACAAGCGTAAGGTGTTCCATCGGGTTAGCCAGATAAGCAAAAAATTCTTCCGGAGGCACAAAGAACCATAAAAAGTCAGCAGCTGCCACAAAAGCCAAAATAGACCAAAGTAAAATAGCGATCACACTTTTGACTTTGTTTTCCATTTTAGACATATCTGGATCTTTTTGCTTATTTTTAATCCGTTTACGTAAGCCTAAAAGTTTCGTTTCTATCCCATCTCTATAGATAACCCTAAAGATAGTCTGGGGACAGGCCCAACCACACCATGCTCTACCCCCTACAGCAGTCACTGCAAATATCCCCAGGAAAAGAAGCATCAGTAAAAATGGCATGAGGTAAAGTTCCTGCATATCAAAAGCTATTCCTGCCAAATGCAGTTTCTTCTGGTCAAAACTGAGTAAAAAGAGGTGATTCCCATTGATCGTGATCCAAGGCATGACCAGTGCTACTATCGTTGCTGCAGCATAAGCCCAGTATCTTTTAATACGATAGGGTACCCAGTCTTTTAAATATTCTTTCGCCTTATTTTTCTTTGGCTTTTCTGTTGTAATTGTTGCATCCATTTTATGAAACCCTTTTTTCAATTTTTTGTTGTGATTCTAATTCAAATGGACAGATCAACACGACATTGTCCATTTTGCTATCTCTTATCTTTTGATTTGGTATATTTATACTATTCACCAACTCTTTAAGTCCTCTTGATTCTATATAATCCTTCAAAGAACTGCGACTCACTTCTAACTCTCTGGCTATAGCACTGACACTCTCTTTCCCAGAGAGAAGCTCAATGATCCTACTATGATACACATCAAATTTTGAACCGGACTTACTTCCTTTCGGACGCCCGATCTGTGCCGACCTGTCTTGAGGTTCCGTTCTTTGTTCTTCAAGAAGAGGAAATACATCTACCATACTACTGTCTCTGTTGATCAATACATTGGAAGAGCAGACCCACAGATCTACATCGTGGCTCAATACACAACCAATGATCTTGACCAATTCATCAACCCTTGTACTCAAGATGGACAAGGAAGAAACAATCACAGTATGGTCTCCAGAGGATAAAGATTTTAAAAAAGTTTCAAAATCTTTTCTCTCTTCTATAAGAAGATTTTTAGTCGCGTACTCAACTACTTCTTTATCTATCTTTAAATTCTCATGATGAGCAAAAGAGAGTATATTTTGTTTCTGACTCACCAAATTCTCTAAGTTTGATACCTGTCTCATATAGCCATAAATCATAATACTCCTTAAGAATTTGAATAATATTATCTTATTTGATGATTAAAGTCAAGTATTTTAATACTTTTTACGTCATTTAGTGTAAATATTGTCATTTTTATGTTAAAATAATGAAAAAATTAGGTAAATCTGTGAACTTAACACACTTAGACGAACAAAACAAACCCAAAATGGTTGATGTAGGAGACAAAGCTGCAACAACCCGTATAGCCACTGCCTCAGGCATCATTGAAGTAGGTCAGCCTGCATTTGACGCCGTGATGGCCAATACAGCAAAAAAAGGCCCTGTCCTTCAAACTGCTGTCATAGCAGCCATACAAGGAGCCAAGCAAACCTCAACACTTATCCCTATGTGTCATCCACTGATGTTGACTTCCGTCAAGACAGATATTGAAGAGATCCCAGAGCTTCCCGGTTTTAAACTGACTGTCACCGCCAAACTCAATGGACAGACCGGTGTAGAGATGGAAGCACTGACCGGTGTCAGTGTAGGGTTACTGACCATTTATGATATGCTCAAAGCCATCGACAAAGGCATGATCATTAAAAATGTACAATTAGAACACAAGAGTGGTGGAAACTCTGGTGATTTTAACAGATAGGAGACCCCATGCAAATTTTAGATGACAAAACACCAGAAAGACCAAAAATAGACTACCCTACCCAATGGGGATTCAAACTCATAGGTAGAGATAAAGAGGCACTTTTAGCCTGTATCAAAGAAGCTATGAGGGAGAAAGAACATCTCTGTTCTCTTGGTAATGCTTCAAGAACAGGTAAGTTTCACAGCTATAATGCATCCTGTACTGTCGATACGGAAGAAGAGAGAAACAGAATCTTTAAATACTGTCAGGACCATGATGCTGTGGATATGGTGATCTAAGCTAAAATCCCATTCTAATCTTTTTATGGTATTTTAGTATTAAATGTCAGCTAAGCCTCTGATTAAAAATCCAAATAAAGAATAACAAAATGAATGATGGTCAAGATTATATAAATGTTGCAAACAAACTCAGAAAAGCACTTACGGGAGAGTTGTTTGGGCAAGATAGAGCCATAGATGCTATTGTCAATAGTATAAAAAGCAATATAGTCACAGATAAAAATGCACCTAAAGCGACCTATCTGTTTTTGGGTTCACCCGCAACGGGTAAAACCTACCTGGCCGAACTTATGACTCAAAACCTGGATGAATATAAGATCAGGAAATTTGATATGACCCAGTACCATGAACAAAATGGTGGTGAACTTTATGGGTATCCAAAGGGCTGGTCTGGATACAGTGTAGGACAACTCACAGGTTTTGTACATGACCATCCAAAGTCTATCATCGTACTTGACGCATTTGAAAAAGCAGACAATGTCATACAGACCAACCTGCTTTCTATTT
>JAUVCL010000174.1 GCA_030595845.1 Campylobacterota bacterium | reverse complement strand
CAGTGTCAAAATGACAGATCTCAACATAAAAATAAAGCTGCGGCCATGAAAATGTTAAAATCACGTCTTTACGAATTTGAAATGGCGAAAAAACAGGCTGCCCTGGATGGTGTAGAAAAATCAGACATAGGCTGGGGACATCAGATCCGCTCTTACGTCATGCAGCCCTACCAACAAGTAAAAGATACGCGTTCTAACATTCCCTACTCGAATGTAGATGGTATTTTGGATGGGGATATCGATAAACTTTTAGAGGGTGTACTTATAGCTCAAGCCAAATAATACACCTGGTACACAATATGGTCGGTAAACCGACCCTACGCTTCTTCTGTCAACACCTTATCTTCAAGTTTATAGACCAAGTCACATCTTGAAGCCATATCTTCATCGTGGGTTACAAGCAATAGTCCTGCACTATTCTCTTTCACATAATCCAACAGTACATCCATAACAAGTTCTGCTGTCTCTTTATCTAGATTTCCTGTGGGTTCGTCTGCAAAAATAATTTTAGGTTTTTTACTGAGTACTCTTGCGATAGAGACACGTTGCTGCTGTCCACCTGAGAGTTCTCCTATCTTTTGTCCCATTAGTTCTTTGATCTCTAGTTTTTCAAATATACCCTCATCTACTGTCTCTCCACTGAGCATCGTAGCCACTTCAATATTTTCCAATCCGCTCATGCCTTTAAACAAGTAATGAAACTGAAAAATGATACCTATATCATAACGTCTCAACGCTTCTATAGCATCCTCTTTAAGCGTATAAAGATCTTTTCCTAAGAGTGTTACACTCCCCTCATCGGGTTTGATAAACGTTGAAAATATATGTAGGAGTGTAGATTTTCCACAACCACTGCGACCTACGATCGCGGCAGAGGAAGAAGGAGATAAAGTCAAATGAACATTTGAAAAAAGATCTGTCTCAAAGCCATGAGAAATATGGGTTGCTTCAAGTAGGAAAGAGGACATCTGGAACCTTTAAAGTGTTTGCCTTATTTTAACATAATAATGTCATTTATCGTCTCTCTTAATTATGATTATCTACAGTAGGAGGAACACTATTCCCTGATGCCTGCATGCTTAACGCTTCAGGGTATTTTTTATAGTGTGCTCTCACTGCAGAGGCAAGCTTCTTTTTTGTCTCTGTTTCCACTGGCGTTGGCATAACATCGGGTAAAGCATCCAATAACGCCTCTACCAATTCATCTTGAGGTTTGGGCATAAGTGCTGTCCAGGAAGCCAATAGTTCTCTGTTTACATGTGACGGGATAGAGCCCATGATACCCACATCATTTTGATCATGTACCAACAGTCCTGAAGTTGTCCCTCTGTCCAAAGTAAGTACTTGAAACAAATACAGTGTATGATAATCCAGTTGTTTTGCTTTCTCTTCGGCTGTATAGCTAGTAAAATCCTGAAGTGCCTGACGGGTAATAGCTGCATAGGTATCTATCACAGACTTGCCCATTTGCTTTGCAAAGGCTCTATCTGCTTCAAAATCACCCCTGTTAAAATTTTCAAGATAAAAATGACTTACACCTCTGGTACGGTTTAATACAGGAATATTAAAATATCGCTCTCCCTGTGCTACACCCTCACCTGTATGCTCACCTGCTGTTTGAGACAACATTGTGTCAAAAGTTTTCTGTGCCACATCATCTTTGAGTGAAGGGTTAAGATCAGCCATGATACGCCAATATCCTTTTCCATCTCGCATTTGTGTCCAGGAAATGTGCATATGCATAGAAGGTGCATGAGGGTTTTTAGGATGTATGATGGTTGATATTGCAGTGGCAGAAGAGAGTTTTTTACTCTCATCATCGTCATAATGTACCTGAGACACATTAACTGAACCACGGTCAAATATCTTTTCATCTCTGGCTTCATAACGTGTACCTCCACCATGGAGTCCCCCATCACGTCCCCACTCCACTGCTTCACATGGCGTATTGTTTCCAAATGTTTCACTAATCTCATTGAGTTTACTTACAAAGTATGTTTGTAATTCTTCTACTAAAATGTAGGCTATTTTTGCTTCTGTGGATTTTGCTTGAATTCTCATAGGGTTGCCTTTAAAATAATAGAAAATTATAGCATAGCTTAGGATAGTAATAAATGTGATAGGAGGGGAAAATAGAATATTTTAAAGAAAATAGTCTTTTAGTGTGCTGTAGATTTGAGGGTTGTTGCGAGGAAGTGTACGTCCAGTACATGACCGAACAAACTCCCTCAAAGGTGCAGTGCAATAAACGAGCTACTAGCCCATTTGTGCGGCAACTTCGGCAGCAAAATCTTCTTCTGCTACTTCGATGCCTTCACCTACTTCAAGTCTAACGAAGTTAGTGATCTCTGCTGTTCCGCCAGCAGCTTTTGCTTTTTCTGCAATGTACTCAGCAACTGTTTTGCTGTCATCCATTACAAACTTCTGATCAAGAAGACATTGCTCTTGGTCAAGTGTTGTATTATCTGAGATAAATCTTGCGATTTTACCTGGAAGGATTCTGTCCCAAATTTTCTCTGGTTTACCTTCTGCCGCAAGTTCAGCTTTAAGAGCTGCTTCAGCTTCTGCCATAACAGTCTCAGTCAATTGACCCATAGAGATGTACTGAGGTACATTTTTAAGTGTCTTTTTAAGTCTTACAAGCTCTTCATTTTCTTTTTCAATAGCAACAATTCTACCTTTAGTCTCTTCTGCTACAAATGTAGCATCAAAGTCTTTATAAGAAAGTGTACTTGGTGCCATAGCCGCAGCATGCATTGCTACTTCTTTAAGCACTGATGTCATCGCGTCAGCTGTAGCAGCTGAATCACATTTTGCTTCGATGATCACACCATTTTGTTTATTTGAATGAAGATAACCGCTTACCGCTGTATTTTCATCAGCATCAATACATGCAGCTCTTCTTACAACAAGTTTTTCACCGATCGTTGCAACTTGCTGTGAAAGATACTCAGCAAAAGGCTCACCGTTGATAGTTGAAGCATTGATTGCTTCAGCATCAGCAATGCTGTTATCAAATGTATGATTTACAACATCTGACATTACTGCCAAAAATTTATCATTTTGTGCAACAAAGTCAGTTTGAGAGTTAACCTCAACGATCACTGCTTTCTTACCCTCAACTTTAACAGCTATAGAGCCTTCAGCAGCTACTTTTCCTGCTTTTTTAGCAGCAGCGCCCATACCTTGGTCTCTTAACCATGCAACAGCGCCGTCCATATCTCCATCAGATGCAACAAGTGCTTTTTTACAGTCCATCATCCCTGCTTCAGTCATCTCTCTGAGTTTTTTGATGTCTTTAGGCCCAAAGTTTGCCATTGTTACGCCTCCGCCAATTCTTTAGCAGATGCGACAGCGTCTCTAAAGTTACCTTTGAAGCTATATTTTTCTTCCATAACTTCGATCTGTGCGTCAGTCATGTTTGCAACGTCTGCAAATGTGTTGAAACCTTCGTCATTGAGTTTACCTTGGTATACTTTACCAACACCAACAATTTTTGTAAGATCATCACCTTTAGCTTCGGCTTTAGGAGCAGCTGCTGTTTTTTCTTCTACAAGTTTAGCTACTTCAGTCTCAGTTGCCGGTGCAGCTGCTTCTTCAGTTGCTGCTTCAGCCATTACTGCTTCCATTTCAGTTGCAGATGCTTCTTCAGCATTTCCACCGTTAGCTTCTGCATATATTGCTTTACCTTCGATGATCGCTTCAGCCATTTCTTTACAGAAAAGGTTGATTGATCTGATCGCATCATCATTTCCTGGGATCGGGTAATCGATTACATCTGGATCACAGTTAGTATCAAGTGGTGCAACAACTTTCATTCCCATTCTTCTTGCTTCTTTAACAGCAATATGTTCTTTAACAGCATCAACAACAAACATCATGTCTGGAAGTTTTTTCATGTGTCTGAAACCTTCTAGGTATGAAGAAAGTTTTGCTTTTTTTCTTAAAAGCATTAATGCTTCTTTTTTAGTCAACATTTCTAGTTGACCATTTTCTTCCATTTGCTCGATAATTTCAAGTTTTCTAATAGATTTTTTCATTGTTGGGTAGTTTGTTAACATTCCACCTAACCATCTAGT
>JAUVCL010000087.1 GCA_030595845.1 Campylobacterota bacterium | reverse complement strand
TTCTACCATTTTATTATTGTCTCCTGCATGACCTCCAGCAATGAGGACATCATCATTTACAGTACTTATACCATTGAGAAATTCTTCTCCATTCGTATGCAAACCATCCACAAAGGCAATAAATAATTTACTCTCTTCACTTATCAACTCTTTTGCCAAATATTTCCCAGAGAAAAAACCATTTGCTTCATGTTCTGTGGCTGCTACTTTAAGTGTAGTCTCTTCAAATTGAGTAAAACTGAGCACAACTTTTCCTGAAGAAACCTTTCCATTCATGATCTCACCATCTGTAGTGGTTCCAATGATCACAGCATCAGGTAAAAATAGCGATAATTCTGAGAGTAGTGTCGAGATGAAATTTCTATCGGTCAGGGCAGAAAAAATCTGGATCAAAAGAGAAGAAGAATTTTGTATATTCTCATCCTTTATAAATGATTCTAAATTTTCTTTTGTTGTATAATAAGTATTAAAACTTTTCATATCATAATTTTCCCCAATCATAATGCATAACTCTTATTATAGTATAGTTATATGAAAAAGAAGTGATACACAGTATAGTATACGTATTTAGCACTCTTTGTGTTATAATACTACCCATACAAAAACAAGGTACTACTCTAGTGGAAACTTCATCTCTAAAAACACAAAAATTCATCTTAAAACTCTTTCCTGAGATCATGGTCAAAGGTTCTTCTGCTAAACGACAAATGGTTGGGCAACTCTATAACAATCTTATCAAACTTTTAGTCCGTTTTTCTGATGATATCCATGTCAAGAAATTCTCCGATAAACTAGAGGTCGTTACCCCTATAGATGTACTTATACAAGTAAGACAAACCTTGCTCGATACTCCTGGTATAGAACAAGTACTTGAAGCCTTGCAGTTTGACAAAATGGAAACATTAGATGAGATAAAGGTCAAAGTCAATGAAGTAATGGCAAAAGAGATCTTAGGTAAGACGTTTGTGGTACGTGTCAAACGTGCGGGTAAACACCCTTTTAATTCTACGACTATTGAACAAACGGTTGGTGGATATATGTTAGCGCACAATGAAACCAAAGGTGTGGACCTTCACAACCCTGAAGTGACCATACGCATGGAACTCATCAACAATCAGCTCAATATCATCACAACAAAACATATAGGACTAGCAGGTTTCCCATTAGGTACACAAGGAGACATTTTGTCTCTCATGTCTGGAGGGTTTGACTCTACGATCGCTTCTTATCTTACTATGAAACGTGGTATAAAAACACACTTTATCTTCTTTAACCTTGGTGGCATCGCTCATGAGATAGGGGTTAAACAGGTAGCACTTTATCTGTGGAGCAAATTTGGGGCTTCTCATCGTGTTTCGTTCATTTCTGTGCCTTTTGATGATGTACTCACAGAAATCTTTCGCTCAACACATGAGACATACATGGGTGTCACACTTAAACGTCTGATGCTTCTGGCTTCTGAAAAAGTAGCTGAAGAGATGGAGATAGATGCCCTACTCACAGGTGAATCTGTTGCGCAGGTCTCATCACAGACCTTACGTAACCTCGCACTCATAGACCAAGTAACCAACAAGCTCATCTTACGCCCTTTGGCAACCATGAACAAACCAGAGATCATCAAGATAGCAAATGACATAGGCACAAAACGTTTTGCAGAAAATATGCCTGAGTATTGTGGTGTGATCTCAAAAAACCCCATTACACATGGTTCCTACAAACGTATGGAAAGAGAAGCAAAACGTTTTGACTATACAGTACTCGATAAAGCAGTAGAAGATGCGCAAAAGATCTACGTAGATGAGATCATAGAAGATGTTGCAAAATCTGCAGAAATTGAAGTGATAAGTGATCTGAGTACGGGTGAATATGTCGTCATAGACATACGCGCAGAAGATGAGTGCATAGAGACAGATGGGGAGAGCATAAAAATACCTTTTCATAAACTCAAAACAGAATTTAAAAAACTTCCACAAGACAAAGAATACTTACTTTACTGTGAAAAAGGAATCATGTCTCAGTTGCATGCACAGTATTTGCAAGACTCGGAAGATCGTCAAAATGTCAGGGTTTACAGACCATAGGTTAATCATAGGGTTCAATTAGATATAATTTGAGAATAAACTCCCAAAGGCACTCTAATGTTAAAGAAATTACTCTTTTTCTCTCTCTTATTTTATACCCATTTACTTTTAGCCAATGATCTTCTTGATGATTTTATCGATAAACAGATCAAAGTTGAAGCACAATTCTTAGATCAAAATCTCTCACTTGATAAAAAAGTGGATATTAAAAAAGCACAAGAAATATCTTATGGAAAGTTTTTCCTGCAATATACAGTAAATAAAGAAAAATATCTACAAGTAAATAATCCATACCGTACCCAGATAGCAAGATTGAAGCTCCGATTAAATGATAATAGGCATCGTGGAAACAGTAATGCTGTCAAGCGTGATGAAGTACTGATGAAGGGCTATCATGTAAGAGTGATGATGAGAAATATATTGCATAATATCCTTATATCAACGCAGGGTGAATCTAAATCATTTTTCAAAGAAAAAGTCAACGAAACTCTTATCAAATATTTATCGAAATATAAGCCCTTGGAGACAACAAAGTATCTGTCTACAGACCAGGATCAATCAAGTACTATTGTTCAATCCCTGAATGATGCAGTCAAAAACCAACAATATTTGGAGAATATTGTGAGCACATTTAGTTCAGCGTTAGTAGAAGAGAGCTTACATATTTACAAAACAGCAAAAATTTCTGACCATAAACTCTTCAGCATACTCAATACCGTTAATGCATCTCCTTATGGACTTAAGTTAAATACCTATCTTGCTCCTCTTCATTTGGATGCAGCAAAGATACTTTTTGTTTTAGTCATTATATTTGTTATTTTGATGGTACAGATGGTAGTACGTTTTATTGTAAATCGTATTTTACATTACTACAAACTGAAAGATGATGATATAGACTATATTCATTCTTATATTACAAAATTATTTAATATCATGACTTCTGTCATGATCATTCATATCATACTCGTAGCATTATTGGGTCTTGATACACAAGCAATCAATCTTACTAAGCTCTTTGGTATATTTTATGTCTTGATTATCGCCTTAATGCTGTATCGTATCACCAATACTATTGCATATATGAAAATGGAACAGATCAAAAAGAGTGTAATTGTTAAGAATGAAGTCATAAACCTTAGTATCAAAGTGATCAATAGTTTGATCGTCATTATAGCGTTCATTGTTATCTTAAAGATCTTGGGTGTAGATCTTACTGCCATCCTATCTGGTCTGGGTATCGCTGGTGCTGCCATTGCTTTCGCTGCAAAAGACAGTATTTCCAATATCTTTGCTTCTGTCTCCATTCTTATTGGTGATGTATTTGAACAGGGTGACTGGATAGAGACAAGTGCCGTGAACGGTACGGTTGTTGAGATCGGACTTCGTGCCTCCACTATACGTACTTTTGATAATGCACTTATCTCTATACCCAACTCTGAACTGGCAAATACTGGTGTCAAGAACTGGAGCAGAAGAAGCATAGGACGTCGTATCAAGATGAATATCGGTGTAACATATCAGGCAGACTTCAATGATATTCACCAAGCAGTACTTGATATCAGGGAGATGCTTAAAGAGCATCCGGGTATAGCAGGTCAGCGTACAGAATACAATGATTCATACCGTCAATCAAAACTCGTCTCTAAAGAAGACTTTAAAGGGATCAAGCGTACTACTTTAGTATACATGGATGAGTTTTCTGACTCAAGCATCAATATCCTTGTCTACTGTTTTAGCCGTACTGTTGACTGGCAGGAATGGTTGGAAGTGAAAGAAGATCTAATGTATAAACTCGCAGAGATTATTGAAAAAAATAATCTTGATTTTGCTTATCCATCATTGGCACTTTATCATCCAGAAAAGAAAGAAATAGAGAATATAGAAGTTTAATCATATTCTCTATTAACCACAAGAAGTCTTTGAAATGTATTGAAAAAGCATAAATAAGACAAAATTACTCCTATATAACTAAAATACATGACAAATACAGCCTTTTTATGCTATAAATTAACACTAAAATAATCTATATAAGGATTTTAAATGGCGAATGAAGGATTAGATAAAGCTGTCTCTGGCGAGTATGCACTCGGCTTTGAGATAGATATCGAAACTGAAATAGTTCCACCGGGACTTGATGAGAATACTATTAAGTTCATCTCAAATAAAAAAGAGGAACCCGAATGGATGCTAGAGCTTAGACTCAAAGCACTTAAGAAGTGGGAAACCATGACTGAGCCTCACTGGGCAAAACTAGACTATACACCTATAGACTATCAGTCTATCTCATATTATGCTGCACCCAAAGAGCAACTTGACAGTTTAGATGAAGTTGATCCTAAAATACTGGAAGCTTATGAGAAACTTGGTATTTCTCTTGAAGAGCAAAAACAACTTGCAGGGGTAAAAGTGGCTGTAGATGCCGTGATTGATTCTGTTTCTGTCAAAACTACCTACTCAGCGGAGCTTGAAAAACATGGTGTTATCTTTTGTTCTATCTCTGAAGCTATCCGTGACTACCCAGAGCTTATAAAAAAATATATGTTCTCCGTAGTCCCTATGGCAGATAACTACTTTGCAGCACTCAACTCAGCGGTGTTTACTGATGGTACTTTTGTCTACATCCCAAAAGGTGTACGTTGTCCTATGGAACTTTCTACATACTTTAGGATCAACGCCACCAATACGGGGCAGTTTGAACGTACCCTCATCGTTGCAGATGAAGGAAGTTATGTAAGTTATAATGAAGGGTGTTCTGCACCAACACGTGATGAACATCAGCTTCATGCTGCTGTAGTAGAACTTATCATTTTAAAAGATGCAGAGATCAAGTACTCTACTATCCAAAACTGGTATCCAGGAGATGAAAATGGTAAAGGTGGTATTTATAACTTTGTAACCAAACGTGCTATTTGTGAAGGTGACAACTCTAAAGTTTCATGGACGCAAGTTGAGACAGGGTCTGCCATTACGTGGAAGTACCCTTCTTGTATCTTAAAAGGTGACAACTCTGTGGGTGAGTTTTACTCAGTTGCTGTGACTACCCTAGCCCAACAAGCAGACACGGGTACTAAGATGATACACATTGGTAAAAATACAAAATCTACTATCATTTCAAAAGGTATCTCGGCTATGAAAGGTCAAAATACCTATAGAGGACTTGTAAAGATAAACGCTTCAGCAGTAGGTGCAAGAAACTACTCTGAGTGTGATTCACTCCTTATAGGCTCTAAATGTGGTGCACATACTTTTCCTTACTTAGAGTCGAAAGACACACAAGGACAAGTAGAGCATGAGGCAACCACCTCAAAAATATCTGATGAACAACTCTTTTACTTACGTCAAAGAGGTATCACAGAAGAAGATGCCGTGTCTATGATAGTCCACGGTTTTTGTAAACAGGTCTTTAGCCAACTCCCTATGGAATACGCAGTTGAAGCTAAAGCATTATTAGAATTAACATTAGAAGGAAGTGTAGGATGAGTACAGTGATGAAAATAGAGAATTTAGAAGCAAAAATAGGTGACAAGAAAATACTTAAAGGTCTAAACCTAGAGTTGGAAGCTGGAAAAGTACATGCGATCATGGGGCCAAACGGTGCAGGTAAATCAACACTTTCTAAAACGATCGTAGGACATTATGATGTAGAAGTACTGGGTGGAGATATCACTTACAAAGGTAAAAGTATTGTAGATATGGATGCAGAAGAGAGAGCCTTAGAAGGTATATTCCTAAGTTTTCAACATCCTGTAGAAATTCCGGGTGTTAACAATGCTTATTTCCTTAGAACTGCACTTAATGCTAAACGTAAACATGAAGGTAAAGAAGCGCTTAATGCTGCTGAGTTTTTACGTCTTATGAAAAGCCACTTGGAAATGTTAGGTATGAAATCTGATATGATCAGCCGTTCACTTAACGAAGGTTTCTCCGGTGGAGAGAAAAAACGTAATGAAATACTTCAAATGCTCATCTTGGAGCCTGAAGTTATCATTTTGGACGAAATTGACTCTGGACTAGACATCGATGCACTTAGAGCTGTATCTGAAGGAATCAACAAGATGAAAGATGGTAAACGTACTTTCCTCGTCATTACACACTACTCAAGAATTCTTGACTATATTGAGCCAGATTACATCCATGTACTTAAAGATGGTAAAGTCATCAAAACAGCAGGTCCTGAGCTCGTTGCACAGCTTGAAGAGCATGGGTATGATGCTATAGAGGAGGAATAATGAACCTCATTACACTTAAAAATAAAAATGCAGAAGAAGTAGCAACACTACTTGGAATAAAAGAGCGTAATTTACTTGTAGAAAAATTTGCTGCACTTGGTCTACCAAATAAAAAGACAGAAGAGTATCATTACTTTGATGTAGAGAAACTACTTGATGTAGACTACAAAACCCTTAACTATGTTCCTAAGAGCATCGAAGAGGGAGATAAAGTAGAGATAGTGGATGGTGTCGTCACAAAAGCACCAAAAGGTATGCGTGTCTATTCTGAACCATGTGAGACAATAGACATGGATCATTTTGATGCTCTTTATTACCTGGGTCACCTACTCTCGCCTCATATCATAAGGATAGAAGTAGATGGAGATTGTCATGTAGAGATACTGCACAAATACACACAGAGTGAAACACTCATAAACTATAGGATTGTTATTAGTAACCAAGCAAACCGTCATACAACAATGTATGAGAACTTTGAAGCTGAAGACATACATGATACCCTGGTACTTTATGGTTATGACATGCATATAGCGCAAGACTCTACACTTCGTATGGTAAGATTGCAAACCATGAATGACAACAAATACAGCATGATAACTTCACATAAAGTGAATGTTGCTAAAAATGCCAATGTTCTTCTTAAAAACTTTGACTTTGGTGGGGACCAAGCCTTACAAGTGCTTAAAGTAGAACTGGGAGAACGTGCACACGTTGACGCTGGCCACCTACTTTACCTGAACGATGACTCTAAACGTGGTACTGCTTCACAGATCATCCACCGTGGTGAGCACTCTACTTCTAAGCAAGAGGCTAAAAATATTTTAGATGGTCAGGCTAGAGGAATTTTTGATGCACTTATACGTGTAGAACACTCTGCTAAATTTACCAAGGCAGAACAAAATTCAAAGTCTATTTTACTTCATGAAAAATCATATATGGCATCTAAGCCTCAACTTGAGATTTACATAGATGAACTAGAAGCAAGCCATGGTTCTACCACGGGTCAACTAGATGAAAAACAACTGTTCTACCTACAAAGTCGTGGCATTAGTTACATCGAAGCCAGGAAAATACTTGTTATTGCTTTTGCTAACACGCTCATAGAGCAAGTAAAGGACTCGAGACATCAAGATCGTATAAAAGCTGCTTTTGAAGAAGTTTTTTATGTGGCAAACAAAGGATAAATGATGAATATGCAAAAAAACATGATAGAAACGGTAGCGCACTTTAAAGAAGATTTTGATCTCTTTCCTACTGCGAATGATAAACTAGAATATATCTTTGACTTAGGTAAAAGACATACCATACTGCCTGATGAAGAAAAAAATGACGCCACTTATGTGGTAGGTTGTGCATCTGATGCTTGGCTTGTAGGTGAGTGTAAAGATGGCATATTACTTCTTCGTGGAGAAGGTACTTCTGAGATGGCAAAAGGTATGTTAACACTTTTACTCGATATCTTTGCAAATCGTCCAATAGATGAAGTGTTGAGTTTTGATCCAGCCAAACTCCATGAAATGGGTGTGGTTGAACTTCTCTCTCCTGTACGTCAACAGAGTTTAGAAGCTTTCTTGAAAATGGTTTATGGCTATGCACACAAATGTAAAGAGCAAGGAGCCTAATATGGGTAACGAAAAAAGCATTAACGATAAAATGGCAGAAGAACGCCAAAAGTTTATAGATAATCAACCCACAGATGAAGA
>JAUVCL010000112.1 GCA_030595845.1 Campylobacterota bacterium | reverse complement strand
CTCCTAAATTAAATTTTATCCCTATATTATAGCCATTAAAAAATTAGGTGCATCAGGTGTTGTGCCTAAAAAGTAATCAATTGTCTATCGCGCCCTTGAAAAGTAACAGCTTTTGTGTATCCTATCTCTCTTGCCATTTTTGTAGTTTGCTCATAAGCAAAGCCTACTTGTTCTACTGTATGGGCATCAGAGGAGAAGGTAATAGGAATATCTAGTTCATAGGCAACTTCAAGTAGAGACCTGGAAGGGTATATCTCTCCTATAGGTTTACGTAAGCCTGCTGCATTAAGTTCTAAGACCATATTTGATTTCTTGATGGCCTGTAATGCATTTTTGGCAAGGATCCTTGTATCTTGTTTAGGCATATATTTAAAGACTTTTATCAGGTCTAAATGCCCAACAATGTCAAATTTTCCAGACTTTGCCATCGCTTCTGTGGCTTCAAAGTAGGCTTTCCATATCTCATCTATATCTTTGTTTTTCCAGCCTGCAAGAAATTCAGGGTTGTCAAAACTCCATTTATCTATGAAGTGTACAGATCCTATAAGGTAATCTACATCGGCATTGAGTACTCGATCATTCATATGTCCAGGTAGCCAGTCCACTTCATAACCAAATAAGATATTTATATCATTTTTATAACGTTCTTTTGCGCCTAGAATATCATCTGTGTATGCTTGCATTTCTTCAAAAGAAAGACGATAGTCTGGGTCAAAATCCATAGGGGCATGTTCGGAAAATCCGTAAATATCTATACCTAGTTCTATGGCTCTTTGGATGTACTCATCTACTGTACCTTCTGCATGATTACAGCGAGTAGTATGGTTATGTAAATCTATTCTAGTTGTCTTATTCATAGGATAATTTTAGCATAAAAACTGTTTTTTACCACTAATAGGATAGAATAAGAGTTATTTTTAAGGTATTAATTTAATGTAGGGTCGCACCTAAAGGTATTTCCTTTGGGCATTTATCGACCACTAATAGATGTATATCTTATTTTGGTCGGTAAACCGACCCTACAGATGAAAATATTATGACGCAGGAAACAGATGACAGCACAAACAAAAGTAGAACTTTTAGCACCAGCCGGAAATTTAGAGAAGATGAAGATCGCTCTGAACTATGGTGCTGATGCTGTATATGGTGGTACAAGTACTTTCTCCTTGCGTATACGTTCTGGTAAAGAGTTTGACATGGAAGCCTATGCTGAAGGTATAGGCTATGCGCATGAAAGAGGAAAAAAAGTTTACTCTACTGTAAACTCATTCCCTTTTAACTCACAACTAAAACTCTATGAAAATCATATCGCTAAAATAGCAGAACTTAAACCTGACGCGCTCATCGTTTCAAGTCCTGGTGTTGTGAAGATAGCTAGAAAAATAGCACCTGATATACCTATACACCTTTCCACTCAAGCCAATGTAATGAATGCTATGGATGCAGAAGTCTATTATGACTTAGGGGTTAAGCGTATCATCGTGGCACGTGAGATTAGCCTAAAAGATTGTGAAGCGATTAAAAATCATATCCCAGATCTTGAACTTGAGATCTTTGTACATGGTTCTATGTGTTTTGCTTACTCGGGGCGTTGTCTTATCTCTTCACTGCAAACAGGCCGTGTACCTAACCGTGGAAGCTGTGCAAATGACTGCCGTTTTCCTTATGAGATCTATGCGCATAACCCTGAGTCAGGGACTACTTTCCGACTTGATGAAGAAGAGGGTATAGGTACTTATATTATGAATGCCAAAGATATGAATATGGCATCACATGTAGACGAGATAATGAAATCTGGTGTGATTGATTCACTGAAGATCGAAGGTCGTACGAAATCACCTTATTATGCGGGGGTAGTGACGAAAGCATATCGTCATGCTATAGATGATTATTATGCCAATGATTTTGATGAGAGACGTTATCAGCGTGAGCTTGGTACCACACAAAACCGTGGTTTTACCGATGCTTATCTTCTCTCTCGACCTTTTGACAGAAATGACACGGAGTCCAATGAATTTTCTATACAGTACGGCACACATCAGGTTGCAGGACTAGTGCTAGAAGATGGACTCACATGGAAGTGTAAAGATAAAACTTGTGTAGGAGACAGAGTAGAGATCGTTTTACCTGTGGGTGCTACCGTGGAGCTGGTAGACAATGAAGTAGGATCTATAGAAGAGATCAACGGACAGTATTGGTTGACGTTTAAAAAGATGGTATCGACCATAGGTAAAGAGTTTGAGTGTATTCACTCTGGTGATCTTAACGATATTCAATTACCAACAAAATTACCAGGATATACCATCTTAAGACGTGAAATTGCTGAAGCGTTAGAGAAAAAAGGCTTGACAGAAATTTCAACGCCTATGAAATTAGAATCAAAGGATCAACAATGAAATTTATATCTATTGTCATAGCCTCTAAAAGTGACTATACTATTATGCAGGAGTGTGCAGAAACACTTAAAAAATTTGGAGTGCCGTATGAGCTTATTGTTTCTTCTGCACATAGGAGTCCTGAGAGAACCAAAAACTACATCAAAGAAGCGGAAGCAAAAGGTGCACAGGTCTTCATCGCTGCAGCAGGAATGGCAGCACATCTGGCAGGTACCTTTGCAGCACATACGACCAAGCCTATACTTGGTGTACCTATGGAGTCGGGCTCACTTAAAGGGGAAGATGCTCTTTTAAGTACCGTGATGATGTCGGAGGGTATGCCTGTAGGCACACTGGCCATCGGTAAAGCAGGTGCAGTCAATGCTGCGTATTTGGCTATCCAGATCATGGCACTGCAAGATGATGAACTCAGAGTAAAACTTCAAGAAGACAGAATTTCCAAAGCGAAAAAAGTAGAGCTTGATTCTGCTGAGATTGAAACGATACTTTAAACGCAAACACTCGTTCCCATACTTTGCGTGGGAGTATATATTTAATTTAAGATCTAAAAGGAAACCCATGGAACTCCAACTTAAAAACATCGGTATGATTAAAGAGGCTAATGTAAAGATGGATGGGCTTACTGTGATTGCTGGTGAGAATGATACGGGGAAGAGTACAGTTGCTAAAGCATTATATTGTATATTTGAAGGATTACCTGATACTCTTGATACTGAATATGGTGCTAAAACTTATGAAGAAAGATTTCCACTTATTATTGAAAGTGTTTTTAAAGAAAAATATGAAAATATATTTAGTGAAGAGAATAGTAGCATAGCTATCTCTTTAGGTAATGGAGAAACTACTTATACGGGATTTGCAACAATATTTGGTGATGGGTTACAAGACTTAGAAGTAATAAGAGAAGATTTAGAAAATTATCTTACTAATATATATTTTATAGAAACGCCTTTAGTATGGAGTTTTCAAGAAATGTTTCAATCTTCAGAATTAGTAGAATCTTATATGAAATCCAGAAAGCAAAATATTGAAATGCATTATCCTTTTTTGCTGAAAGACCTATATTTTAATTTATCAACAAAATTAGATAACTTACATACACCTAATAATATAAAAGAAAATCTATTAAAGATAATGAATGGTGAATTTAAAGAAGATGAGAATGGAATATTTCATTTTCATAAAAATGATAAAATTTTAAATTTATTTAATGTTGCAACTGGTATTAAATCTTTTGGAATTATTCAGGTTTTATTAGATAATAATAGATTAACTCCTACAAGCTTAATTATTTTAGATGAACCCGAAGTACACTTACACCCAAAATGGCAACTAGAGATGGCAAAAATCATTGTTGAACTTGCCAAAAATGGTGTAAAGATATTGGTAAATTCTCATAGTCCTTATATGATAGAGGCACTTAAACGTTACAGTGAAGTAGAAAAACTAGAAGATAAAACAAATTTCTATTTGGCAGAAGATGGATATATTAAACAAATCAATGAGAGTAATTCTCAAAGTTTAGTTGCAATATATGAAAAGTTATCAGAACCGTATGATGTGTTTGAACAAATGGAAAGTGATCGTTTCCAAAATGGCTGATTATAGTTTATTTAGACAAAAATATAAGTCTCATATAGCTACTTTTAAAGAGACTAGTTTTGATAGTGAGAATGATTTCTACCTCTGTAAAGATGAGACTATAGAAACAATCAACTTTGATAAAATTATAGAGGAAAAATATCCTGATCCATATAAAAGACCTCAATCATTCGATAGTTTATATTTAAATAAAGAAGATAGCACTATCTATTTAGTTGAATTTAAAAATCAAAAAAAGCCTGATAAAAAAGAAGTAGAAGGTAAATTAATTGATGGAAAAAAAGAGTTTAATTTATTGTTAAGTGATTTAAAAATTCCTATAACGAATTACAAGTTTATATTTTGTTTAGTATATAATAAATTTTTACCTAAAGAAGAAAGACATAAAAGAGGACTCTTTAAAAGTATTACTTTTGAGTTTTTAAATCAATATAAAGAGGGTGGGTTGATAGATGATATTTATACAGAAGATGTCAACTTTTTTACTAAACAATTTAAGAAAAAAACCTTAAAGGAACTAATGTGTTAACCTTTAGCGACATGCTACTAAAACTACAACAATACTGGGCAGAGCAGGGTTGTAATATTGTACAGCCTTATGATATACCTTCAGGAGCAGGAACCTTTCACCCGGCAACACTGCTTAGAAGTTTAGATTCAAAACCTTGGTCTGCAGCCTTTGTAGCACCGTCACGCCGTCCTACTGACGGACGTTATGGTGAGAACCCAAATAGATTGGGAGCTTACTATCAGTTTCAGGCACTGATCAAACCAAGTCCGGACAATATTCAAGAGCTTTACCTTAAATCTTTAGAGTATTTGGGACTTGATCTGACCCAACATGACATTCGTTTTGTTGAAGACAACTGGGAATCACCGACATTGGGTGCCTGGGGACTTGGCTGGGAAGTATGGCTTGATGGTATGGAGGTAACTCAGTTTACTTACTTTCAACAGGTAGGTGGTATCACCTGTGATCCTGTGGCTGTTGAGATCACTTATGGTACTGAGCGTTTAGCGATGTATCTACAGGGTGTTGAATCAGTCTATGATCTTGTATGGAACAAAATGGGTGACACTATTACTACTTATGGAGATGTGCATAAAGAGACAGAGTATGAGTTCTCCAAGTATCATTTTGAAGTAGCCAATGTAGAGAACCTGTTTCAACATTTTGAAGATGCTTCAAATGAATGTAAAGTCTGTTTGGAAGCAGGACTTCCTTTGCCTGCGTATGACCAGTGTATGGTGGCTTCTCATGCCTTTAATGTACTGGATGCGAGAAAGGCTATCTCTCAGGCTCAGAGACAAAATTACATTTTAAAAATACGAGAGCTTTCTATAGGTTGTGCTCAGCTTTATAAAGCACAAGAGCAAGAGCGTAATGAAAGAGTAAAAGGTTAGGTCTTGATAGAAAAATTAGCCACTTCAAGTTTAAAGCTAGGTATCATCTCAGGAGGGCAGTTAGGTAAGATGCTCATTCAAGAAGCAAGTAAGTGGGCGATAGCTACTTATGTACTTGATCCTGACCCCGATTGTCCAGCTAAGCGTATAGCAACGGTGCATGTAGAAGGTGATTTTCTTGATTTTGACACGGTTTATGCATTTGGTAAAGAAGTAGATATCCTTACTTATGAGATGGAAAATATCAACATAGAAGCACTGATTAAATTGAAAGTTGATGGTTATAAGGTAGTGCCTGACCCAGAGGTACTCGCACTGATACAAGATAAGGGTCTGCAAAAAGAGTTTTATCAAAAGCACAATATCCCCACATCACCGTTTGCATGTTATGAAAATTTTGATGCCATAGATAAAGCCATAGAAGAAAAACATTTTAGCTATCCCTTTGTTCAAAAATTGAGAAAAGGTGGATATGACGGTCGTGGTGTAGCCCTGATAAACTCTGCTGAAGATACACTTCTTGATGGCTCTTCCATGCTTGAGAAAAAGGTAGAGATAGATAAAGAGATAGCAGTCATTGTGGCAAGAAATGATTTAGGTGAGGTGTCTTGCTTCCCGGCAGTAGAAATGACCTTTAATGCACAAACCAATTTAGTGGAAGATCTGTTCTGTCCTGCAAACATAAGCGGGAAAGATGTGAATAGTGCTGAAAACTTGGCGATAAAAATTATTGAAAAGCTAGAGATGGTTGGGCTTTTGGCAGTAGAATTTTTCATGGATAAAAATGGAAAGATACTGGTAAACGAAGTAGCACCAAGACCACACAACAGTGGTCACCATACGATAGAGTCTGTGCTTACCTCTCAGCTAGAGCAGATGCTTCGTGCCATACTGGGGCTTCCTCTTGGTAGCACAAAGCTCATCATGCCATCGGTGATGCTTAACCTTTTAGGTGAAGCGGGGCATACGGGAGAGGTTT
>JAUVCL010000061.1 GCA_030595845.1 Campylobacterota bacterium | reverse complement strand
TTCTATGGCTTCAAATTCTTTAAGTGAAATATCTGTGATATCAACTATTTTTAAAGTTACCCCTAAAGCTTCACAAAGCTGTGTTGCATTGCTCTTAGTTCGTGTAGTGGTACCAAAGCCTGGCATTGTCACTGCTATGATGTTTTTACTTTCCCATCCCATCATCTCAAAGGCTTTGTGCGTAGAGAGCAGGGCAAGCGTAGAGTCCAAACCACCCGATATACCTATGACTGCCTTTTTAATGTGTGCATGGCTCATACGCTTTATGAGACCATGTGCCTGGATTTGGACGATCTCATCACATCTATGCTTTTTGTCAGCGTAGCGTGAAGGTACAAAAGGCATAGGATTGATGTCACGTTCTATGGAGGAAATGTTTGGAAGCGTATCTACCTTGATAGTTCTGGTCTTTTTACGTCGCCCGTCACTATAACTTGATTCGTTGAGTCGTAGCCATCTAAGTCGTTCCAAGTCTACATCTGCTGTGATGAAATGGCTGTCCATTCTAAAGCGTTCATTTTGGACTAGGGTAGAGCCATATTCGCTGATAATAGCATGCCCGCCAAAGACAGTGTCCGTTGTACTTTCACCTACACCAGCAGAACTGTAGACATAGGATGTCATACATCGACCACTTTGTGTACGTACCAACTCTTCACGATACTCATGTTTACCTATGAGTTCATTACTGGCACTTAGGTTAAAGAGTAGGTTAGCTCCATTACTAGCCATGTGATTACTTGGAGGTGTTATTGCCCAGAGATCTTCACATATCTCTACACCAAAGGTCATATCTTTCTTGTCAGTAAAGAGCAGGTCTACACCAAAAGGTACTTCTACTTCAAGTAGATCAAGTGTTGTTCTTGTATTGTCACGCCCCGTAGTAAACTGACGTTTTTCATAGAACTCTTTTTTGTTTGGCAGATATGATTTTGGTATGACACCCAGTACTTTTCCATTTTGGATGACTACAGCACAGTTATAAAGTCTATCTGCCTCGAAGACAGCCAACCCGAGAATGGCAATGGTATTTGTCTTTTCTGTCTGGTTGAGTATATGTGAGAGTGAATCGTTTTGAGCACTAATAAGAGTTTGGTTAAGTAGAAGGTCACTGGCAGTGTATCCTGTAAGCGTAAGCTCTGGAAATACAATGACAGAAACCTCTTTAAAATGAGCATCATTTATGAGGGATAGAATTTCTTCAGCATTTTTACGTGGATTTCCAACGACTGTTTTATTTACTGCGGCTGCAACACGATAATATCCAAACATTTACACTCCCATTAATAAATTCATATATGCATTCCCACGCAGAGCATGGGAACGAGAGAAATATTAATCTCTAGACTCAACTACTTCGATAGAAACAATGTCATCACCACCATCAATCTGATCAAGAACCATAAAACTCTCAGTATCATTCTCTTCAATAGCACCAAATACTGTGTGAACACCATCTAGGTGAGGTGTTGGAACAAAAGTGATGAAGAACTGGCTACCACCTGTATTTGGTCCAGCGTGTGCCATAGAGAGTGTTCCTCTTCTATGTGGTTCAGTACTAGTGTCTGTTTCACAGTCTATCTGCCAATCTGGTCCACCTGTTCCTGCCATAGCTGGGTTGTCTTTTGAATGAGGACAACCAGCTTGTGCCATAAACCCTGGGATCACTCTGTGAAATTTAAGGTCATTGTAGAACCCTGTTTCTGAAAGATGAGCAAAGTTTGCTACTGTGTTAGGTGCATCTGCTGCGTAAAGTTTAGCCCAGATCACTCCTTTAGAAGTGGTAAATTTAGCATAGTTGTATGTGTCCATAACGCTTTGAACAACGTCATATCTTTTTGATTCTTTTCCAAACATGGTGTTTAGTCCTTATATATTAAAATTAAAGTATAATTATACCAATTTAATTATAAAGGAAGTGGAGACTTTAGTCCCACCAAAAGTTTGAATAGATTTTCATATTTTTTTGGTAAAAAACTTCATGTGAAACTGAAGTCTTCACTTCCGTAAATAAAGGTTTGACCATGGAATTATGTGTAGCACTTGATTTACCATCAGCAAAAGAAAATTTGACACTTGCCGAGTCACTTAAAAACTATAATATTTGGATGAAAGTAGGGTTTCGTACCTACATACGTGATGGTAAAGGTTTTATAGAAGACCTCAAAGGGATCAACCCTGATTTCAAAATATTTCTTGATCTCAAACTCTATGATATCCCCAACACCATGGCAGATGCAGCAGAAGAGATAGCCAAACTGGGTGTCGATATGTTTAACATACATGCCAGTGCCGGTTCAGTGGCTATGAAAACAGTTATGGAAAGACTCTCATCGTATGAAAACCGTCCATTGGTTCTGGCTGTTACCGCTTTGACCTCTTTTGATGAAGTAAACTTCCAGACAGTATATGAAAAAAGCATTGATGAAAAAGCAGAGCAATTTGCAAAAATGTCCTATGAAAATGGGCTTGATGGTGTGGTCTGTTCAACCTTTGAAAGCAGGGCTATTAAAAATGCTACATCAGAAACGTTTTTAACACTCTGTCCGGGCATACGTCCATTTGGAGAAGATGCAGGTGATCAGCAACGTGTAGCTACCCTTGAACTTGCTAATACAGAGGATGTAGATTATTCTGTAGTGGGAAGACCTATCTATAAAGATCGTGATCCTCAGGGTAAAGTAAACGAGATACTAAATATGATCTCTACTTTTTAATCTCTTTTTTTGTCTTTGTCATTTCAACGGCATCATCCATACCTTGTAACATAAAGTACATCCCGGTTATAAAGACTGCTAAAACGATAAGTGGTGCTAATTTTTGAAACATTTTTGGAACCTTATATATAAAAGTAATTATGTAATGATAATCAGTTTTTTAGTAATTTCCCTAAAAATCAATAGAAGTAAGTCAAAAAAAAATAATTTACAAACAAATGGTTCTTCTTTAAGCTTTTATTTAACCCAAAACTATTATAATCTCACCCACAAAACACATGGAGAAGTGGGAGAGCTGGTTTAATCCGCGCCCCTGCTAAGGGCGAGTGGGCTTTATAAGCTCACCGAGGGTTCGAATCCCTTCTTCTCCTCCACCTCATAAACAATGTTCTCATATTACTTTAAAGCACATCACACAATTTTTTATATTTTATGTCATAACTTTTATTAAAAGTCATTCAAATCTATGCTTGATTTTGCATAGTTGGAGACATTACTTTCAAAGAAGTTACTTTTAACTTCATTCATCTCCAAGTGTTTAGTAACGAGTTTTTGCAGATATGTTGTACTGCTGCTCTCAAAGATAGGATCAAGTCCTATTTTTGTCAGTCTATCATTGGCATAGTTATAAACAGTCTGCTCCATTAACTCCTCGGTTACTCCCATGATAGGAAACTGACCTAACAGATATTTTCCATATTCTAACTCTATTTTTACTGCATCTTCTATCATTGTATAGGCAGTGTCTATCGTACTTGTTTGAATTTTATTCTCTTTTTGAATGGTTTTGAAGATATTGGCAAAGAGAGGCAAGTGGGTATTAAGTTCATCTCTTGCGATAAATTTGATCATATCTCTTGCACCTGGTACTTTGTCACCAAGCAGATATATGTAGCTAAATCCTAACAAGAAATAAATACCTTCTAAATTCACACTTGCCATGGCAGAGAGTAACATTTTGTCAACTGAACCACCATCGATGTAACGTGCGAATTGCTCAGCTACCTGTTGATTCTTTCGATTAAGTGCATCATCATGTTTATAGAGGTTAAACACTTCATCAGAGTTACCGCAGGCATCAAGCAGAACAGCATAACTCTTAGAGTGGTTGACCTCTTGCATGATCTGAAGAGAAATTACAGACTTAACCAAACGGTTATTTGCCAACCTTCTAAAGTCACTGAGGAACTCCTCTTGGGCAGAGTCATTAAAACTTAACTGTGCAAAAGTCATTTTATAGATAGATTGTTCATTGGGAGAAAGTTTGTCAAAATTCTTTTTTTCAGAGCTCGTATTGACTTCTGAAGGAAACCATGTATTGGCATTCATTAAGTCATAGATATTACTGTCCCATCTGTATTTTGAACGATTAAAATCAACAAAACCTGTGGGAGAACCTCCAAAGATCTTCTCATCAAGTATCTCTTCACCATTGGGGTTATAATAATGTTTTACATCCATGACTCTCTCCTTTAATGACGCAATTGTTGAATATTTTAGCTATATATTTGCTCAAGTTTATTGATATATGTCAAAGGTTACATTCATCAATTCTCTCATTAATATCCACTGACCCTGATACATTAGAGCTTATGATAAGAAAATGGATTACTGAAAGTTGAGTATAGTTGCTAGGGTTTCTGAGAATTTTAAATGGTTAATCGTTAAGAGTGAAGTAGGGGCTACCACGTGGAACGTGGGAGCCAGAAAAAAGTATAAAAGATTATCGTAGTTTGTTTTACGCCTGATAAAGTAGAACAACAGCATTGTATACTATTGCAATGATCGCGAAAATCGGGATACTTCTAGGGTCATCTATGATTTTGTTTCGTATGTTTTCCATGTGTTTTCCTCCAAAACTATGTTTGATGTAAAAATGATACATGATAACTGTCAAGTTTTTGTCAAATTTGACGTAATAAACATAAAAATGCACAAAAAAAATTCATCATATCATACCAATGGGTGATATAATCACGCTTTTTTTGTAGTATAATATAGAGTAAAGTATTTTTAGAACAAGGACGGGAGTCAATGAAACGATATATAATGAATATCTCCAAAAGCATAACACCAATTATAGGGATGGTTGTCTTTGCTGGATTAACACAGCAAGCACAGGCAATGCCAATGTTTACAACCCAAACAGGGATGGACTGTACAGGGTGTCACACACAACAAATGCCAAGACTCAATAAACTTGGTAGAAAATTTGCTGCATCAGGAATGACCATAAGTACAGCAGTATCAGATATGGATGGAGCAGATGCGGGGTTTGCACCCAATGCAAATATCAATGGATCTCTATTGATAAAATCAAAATACAATAAAACCTATGATAAGCCAGATGGGAAAGGTGCGATCGACACAAGAGAAGATTCTACCAATGAGGGTGAATTTTCACCTATACGTATGGCAACAATATTTTTGGGTGGACAGATAACAGAGAATGTTGGTGCGATAATTAAATTTGGATCAAGAAAAGAAGAAGGTGAATCCATAGAAGGAAAAGCAGTCTATGCTTATTCAAAGGATGATGGTCACAGTTATTTGGGAGCAGTCTTTTTCTCCACTGGATCACTTGGGCCATTCTCGGGTATGGAGTTCTATAATACGGGTCTCTATAAGCCTTTGAGAATGTTTGATATGAAGATCTACAATAATACAGTACAAAAACAAAAGATCGGTGCACAGGCGGCAACAGGTCTTCAAGTCTATTATGACATGGATGGTCTTTTCGACATGGATGACCACTTTTTTGTAACTGCAGGGCTGTATGTGCCGGCACAAGATGGACTTTATTATGATATGGGTGATAACCTCATACCCTTTGCAAGAATAGCGTATGAATATATATATAATGACTATAACTTTATTTTTGGTGGGTTCATCATGAAAGGTGGGGATCTGGTAGCCGATACCGCGCCACTTAGCATCAAAAGAGAAACATACGGTATTGACTTTCAGCTTGAAGGTACAGTGATGGAGAAAGAGCTAACACTTGCCGCATCGTATGTCTTTAAAAATGATCTTGAATACACAGGTATTAACTCTGCTATAGATGAGTACGATACCGAAAGTAGATACGATGAAGGTTTTTCTGTACAGGCTGCGGTCAGCATGACCGATGCTATTATCGCAAAAGTATCCTATATGCACTATAACGACACAAATGAGTATAGGTCGGATAATCTTAATGGTACTACGGCAGCGGCACAAACAACAAAGATCAACGTAAAAGATCTTGACTATGCCATTGGTTTGGGAGTTGATTATGGTTTTGCACTTTATGTTCCTATGCAGGTTACTGTAGAGTATGCCTGGATGGAGCCTTCACTTGAGAGAGTTGAAAAGTTTCAGAACTTCATGGTCACACTTACGCTTCCTTTCTAAGGAAATAAAACAAAGGAGATAGGATGATAAAAAATAATCAAAAAAGAATTTTAGGACTGAGTTTAATCACAGCACTGTTACTTGGATCTAGTGCCTACGCAGGTAAGATCATCGGGGCTAATGCGGCTGACCCCTATGTGAGCACTACACCTCCAACACAGTCTGGTTTTGGTGGATGGGATCTGACAGATGTTGTTGTGAACATGACGGATGTAGATTATAATGTAATTTCTAAAATATTCAATACGGGAGATGGTACTTATGATGCCATGGTAGTAGGTGACTCTTTTGAATCACAGATCATGACAAATGGTGAGCACAGAGGAAACTTGCATGGGAAAGACTGGCCAGTGGGTGAACCTGCAGGTATTAAAATTGTTAATGGTGACAGCCTTAATAATGGGAAACCAGACAACTGTATCATGACTACTTCATATTTGTCAGAAACAGATAATCCTGCAGGAGTTAATGGATACCTCGATAGTGCTACACCTGCACCAACGATCTGTTCAAGTGCTTTCCAATCACATAAACGGTTTAAGATCAATATGTTGAACGCCATGGTTGCAGGGAAGAATCCGGGTGAATATGGAAATCCTGTAGATGTTGTTTTTAATCTTGATCCGACAGATACAAATACAGCTAACGTTAGATATCAAGTTTTACAAAAGATAAATAACTATTCTGGCGTTAGATTAGATGGATATAAAGTAGAAGTTCTCGATGCTTCGGGGGCTGTAAATTCTGCAGTGACACTCTCTTTAGGTTTAGGTGAAAATGATGGTTCTGATATTTGGTCTTGGGATTCAATGGCAACATTTTCACATGGTTTATGGGGAGCAGCTGATGGAGATCATTTCCCAACAGATGGATTCTTTGATATTGTAGCTGCAGGTCTTAAAGTTTCCGGGCATAATACAAGTGTCATTACAGGAGGTCCAGATACCTTAGGAAGTAATTATACTGCACTTTTTGGTTATTGGCTACCTTCAAAATGGCAACCAACAGGTATTTTCTGGGATGATGATAATGATCCTTTAACAGATGCTGCTTTGGTAGCATTTTGGGGAACAGCACCAGATGCAGCTGTGGGAACAGCACCATCGTGGCATAAAGGAATGGTAGATAACTGGGCAATACCAACAGACTCGGAATTTCTAGCTTGGTCAACAGATCCTTTATATAACATGGGTGAAATTGAAGATACACTCAATCTAGGATTAAATTATATTGTGAATGTCGGTTCCAATGTACTATTGGCCAATAAATTTATTATCCGTATTACACCACATATAGCATTAGATCAGACACCGCCAAGTTATGCAGATGAAAATGGTTCTATTGACCCTGAGCTACCTGATATTACAGATGGACCGGTTGCAATTTCACCGACACCGACATTTATAATTGGTGATATATTGACACTTTCAGTAAAAGATGAGGATCAAAATATGGATCCAGCAGTAAAAGATACCACAACGGTGACGGTGACTACAGATACGGGAGACAAAGAAACCGTTACATTAACTGAGACTGAGGTTGATAGTGCGATCTTTAATGCAACTATAATAAGTGAGATCACTACTGCTAGTCCAATACAAGGCGATGCTAAAATGAATGTGATCAAAGACAGTGTTGTTACCGTTTCATATGTAGATAATACACATTCAGATACAGCCAGTACCCTAGCTACAATTGTCACAGATGATACAGATGATGCAGTAGATTCAAGTGGTGACTTAGCAAGCTCTGGTGGTGGAGGGTGTACCTACAACCCAAACAGTAAAAGCTTTGATATGATGTTCTTCTTCATTGCAGCACTTGGACTACTGTTTCCATTTAGAAGAAGGTTTTTAAAATAATCTCTTTACGCAAAAAAATTAACCTACACTATGGAGTAGCCATTTTGGCTGCTCCTGTTTTTATACTTCTTTACAACAGTCTCTTTGCACATCAACCTTTAGATTTTTCTCTAATATCGATAGATATAAGAGCTCTTTTTTTTCTGATCCTGTTTTACCCAGTAGTAGAAGAGTTAGCTTTTAGGGGAGTGATTCAGGAGGTTATTGCTAGAAAAACGAAACAATATTCTGCTTTTTATTATTTCTCCATAGCAAATATTGCGACATCAGTGCTTTTTGTTGCTATGCATTTCGTACATCATACCCCACAATGGGCATTGTTGGTTTTTGTACCTTCTTTGATATTTGGTTATTTTAAAGAGCAGTACAAAAGTATACTGCCGAGTATCTTTTTACATATGTTTTACAATGCCTGTTCTGTTTTTTTGATAATTTCATAGCATCTTTCTCAATATCACCCTAAAAGGTGATGCATTTATTATTTCTTTATATTATACTTATTACAAGTAGTTTCGATTATATCGTTTACGCTACATAATACATAAAAGGATATGGATATGAAATCAGGGTATAAAAAAATCACATTGAGTTTTGGTCTGGGAGCTTTGTTGATGGGGAGCAGTGCATTTGCTGCACTTGAGTTTACTCCGGCAGAAGTATTGTCATCTGCGGGGACGGTCACTGGTGAGGGTGCAGCATTTAAAACGAAGCTTGTTCGTATGGGTAATGGAATGCTTGTGAGTGTATTTGGTGATTCTATAGCCGGCTCTGATGCTGTTGTTTATGATCTTAAAGCAGATGATGTACATAAGGTAAGAGATATCTTTGCACGAACATGTACACCATCTGATGCAAATGGGCATTGTGCTTCACAGTCAGATTGGAGTGAGGCAGTGAATATTTCAAATACAGCACATTTGAGCAGTGCCTCTTCAAAATGGGAAAGAGATGTAAGTGGTGTTTTAACTGGCGTGTCTACAGCTTATCCTGGAGATTCTGAAAAGCCAAATATTTTTAATTCCGGTACATTTGCGGTGGTTACGTGGACAGAAAAATATTGTCCGGGCGGTGAACAAAGAATTGTAAGTTATCTGGAAAGAGGTGGTCTTGAAATTCCATTTTCATGTGTTTATAAATCACATATAGACTTTGCACACCCAGAAACAGGATGGACTACTACTCAGATATCTACTGGTGTAAGAGATGCAAAACAGGATGTAAATAAAGGTGTTAGCAGTGCAGATAAAAAAGGTAACTGGGTCATCACATGGCAAGAAGATCCTCAAGGACTTCAAATAGGTGGGGGAGATGGACCTGGTGAAGGTGCTTCTGGTGCAAGTGTATCCCATGGTACCGATATTTGGTATAGTTTTACAGGTGATTTGAACGCTACAGCTTTTAGTGCACCTGCTAGACTGACTGATAATATGACGCATACTTCAGATGGTGGAAATGCAAATCCTTTATATGAAAATGATGGAACGACAGCAGTTACTTCAATAGAATCTGGTACAGCCGGTGCATCACGTGCAAATACAGCCATGGTAAACATAACAGGAAGTGAAACCGTGCCTACAGTACTGGTTACTTATGAAGAGACCAAAGGTACAGGTGGACTAGATAATGGTAAATATGTCCGTTATCATAGTTTTCCTTTTGCTGCACCAGATTTAAATGCGCCAGGTACTATTATCAGTAATCCAGATGAAAACAGTCGTCGTGTACGTTTTGTGACGCAGGTAAACCCTTCTGCATATGGTATAAGAATGGGTGTATTTTGGAGACAAGGTAATCCTGTTGAAGGTGGACCGGGAGATATTATGGTTCGTTTAGGTTTTGCTGCTGATGGTTCAAGTGGATTAACACCTGATGACATGACACCCGCAGTTAATGTGAGTAGTAATACCACTCCATGGTCTCCAATAGGTGGAGAAATAGCAGGTCCGGATAATAATTTGGATGATGCCACAGATCTAAATCCGTATGAAGATGCAAGAGCGCATAGAGCTGCAATACGTGGTGATGATTTTTATATTGGGTATTCATATGCAAAAGATTGGACGATTGCAACATATACAAACTTGGACAACTATAACTTTTGGATGAGACGTTATGATGCAACAACAAAGAGTTGGACAGTAGCTAAAAACCTTTCAAATATCACAGATCCAGCAACACATGTAAAAGAACCACGTTTAGTTGGTATGCCGGGTAATGGTCCAGGGTGTACAGATCCTAATAATATTACAAATGTTGAAAACTGTCAGGATAAAAGTACACTTCTTGTAGCATGGGGTGTAGAAACTAACAGTTATGAACATATCGGTGGATCAGTAGAGGGTGACATTTTCTATACTCGAACAAATGATAAAGCTGAAACATTTAATGGGATAAGTGTTGTGGATGGAATAGGAAACAGTAACCGTTTTGAATCACAGTTACGTTCAACACCGGCAGGTAATATTATTTATACAGTATGGAATGAAGTTAACAACGATGCAGGTGGTGCTTATTCCATGTTAAGTGTTTCTACATCAGATGATGGTACAGAAGGTATTGTTCCAGGAGATCCGATTGAACCTCCAGTAGTTGATCCAGAAGATCCTATTGTGTGTGAAATATGCAGTGATGGTGGTGGGTGTACTTACAACCCTAATAGCAAGAACTTTGATATGACCTTCTTATTGATGATGGCATTGGGACTATTGTATCCGTTTAGACGAAGATTTTTAAAATAATCTATCGCATGGGGAGTAGGCATATGGGCTACTCCCTATTTCCTCTATCAACTAAC
>JAUVCL010000026.1 GCA_030595845.1 Campylobacterota bacterium | reverse complement strand
TTCAAACATGATTTTATTTAAGGCTTCCTGGACGGCTTGTTTATGGTAGGTGCCACTGGTCTTATTTGAAAGTAACATGGCCGTGTCGTTGGTTGAAGTATCACCATCTACAGAGATACGGTTAAATGAACCCTCTGTTGCAACAGTAAGGAGCTCATCCATATCAGATTTTGGGATATCTGCATCGGTAATGATAAAACAGAGCATAGTAGCCATAGCAGGGTTGATCATACCTGCACCTTTGCAGATAGCCGCGATGTTAAAATGTTCGCCGTTATCCAGTACTACTGTGTAGGCCAACTCTTTTTTGAAGCTGTCTGTTGTCATAATGGCACGCGCAGCATGGTGGGAGTTTTTACCTCCAAAGTCTAAAGTGTTAAAAGCAGAGGTGATCTTCTCAATAGGTAAACGATAGCCTATAACACCCGTTGAAGACATCACCGGGTTAAGTACATTTTGTGTGCTTGAGAGTGTCGACATAATAGACTCTATATCTTCTATGCCTTGTTCTCCTGTCATGGCATTGGCATTTTTTGCATTGATCAACACAAAATTGGTTTGAAAACCTTTAGGATATTTTTGGAAGTGTTTGATGGGTGCCGCTTGAAAAGTATTGGAAGTGAATACCGCTGAAATATCGCAAGGGAGTTCAGATCGTATGAATGCCACATCCCCATCTATATCAGATACACCAGAGTTTGCAGGATTTGTTCTCAACCCTACATTGGTTGCACCACAAAAGAAACCTTGAACATTTTCTAATCCATTTTCAAGAGCTGTGATTTTAAACATATTTAAGTTCTTCTGGTTTTACTTTCTTACGGATGATCTTTTTGGCTTTATAGATACCTTCTCCCGTACCAATGAGTAGAAGCTTGGACTCTGGCATAATGATGGTATCACCTTTGGGCATAGGGATGAATTTACCATCTTTTTGACGTATACCGACAACCGTCACATTCGCTATATCTCTAAAGTGTGCTGCTTTTATTTTTTTGAGTGTGAGCCATGATGTTTTAGACACTCTGGCTTCTTCCATATCAAGAGGCGTATCTTTTTTATACAGAAACTCCTGTAGGAGGTTTTCCATATCAGGTCTTGCTGCCATAGCATTGATACGCTGTGCCATAAGTTTTGTTGCTGTAACCACTTTGTTGGCACCCAGTTTCAATAGCTTTTGATCATCTTCATTGTTTTTGGCATTGGCAATAATAAGGAATTTTCTACCACGGTGTATCTCCGTTTCATAGAGTCTTGCAGAAGCGATGGTTGCAATGTTGTCAGCTACATTGTCTGCCAATGTGATGACACCTTTTGCTGAAGAGAGGTGTGACTTGAGTATACCTGCTTCCGTATGTGGTTCGGCAGAAACAAAATAGGGATAGTGATACTTCTTGGCGATCTCTTCCATGTCTTCACGTGGGTCAACCACCACAAAAGGGATGTGGCTTGCACGGAGTTGTTTGGTGACCTGTATGGTAAATTCGTTATGATAACAGACAACAAAATGATGTTTAAGTCTAGCAATTTCGTAAAGCATTTTACGCTCCTTGATAGTTTTTTGGAATTCACCCTTTTTAACGACTTCTGCGATGATACCTATGGCAATAGAAAAAACGACAAAGCCAAAGATGATCAGTGTGATAGTAAAGATACGTCCCGCATCAGAGATGGGTTTAATTTCCCCAAATCCTACAGTGGTAAAGGTTATACCTGTTTGATAGATAGCATCCATAAGCGGAAAGTCATCAATAAGCATATAGCCTACAGTACCAAGGAGCATCACAAGTACAGTGAGTATGAAGGGAAGTCTAAAAGGGGCTAAATGACCATAATATTCGTCATTTAGAGTGATATGTGGTTTAGGGGTGCTTCTCCAGCCGAGAAACTTTTTAAATCTTTGAACTATATTCAAAGCTGAGTCCCAATAATGGGGACTTACTCAGCTGTAGCAGCTTGAGCAGCTTTTTTCTTCATAGTTCTAAGTGTAGAAGCAGCTACTCTGATTCTTTTACTTGTACCATCTTCAAGTGTGATCTTTACAGATCTTAAGTTTGGAAGTTGTCTTCTTTTTGTTTTGTTGTTTGCGTGAGAAACGTTGTTTCCTGTTAATGGGCCTTTACCCGTAATGTCACATTTTCTTGCCATGCTATGTCCTTTGAATGAATCGTTTCAATTATGCTTGTATTAAGCCAAATATGAAACAATGAATATTTTGTGGGATTATAGACAATTTGAACATAAATTTTGCTTAAGATCATGCAAGTTACTCTTGGTTTTGTGGTTACTAGAGCGACCCTACAGTTAAATATTTTGCTAGGGTCAGTTTACCGACCACTTATACACGCTATGCTATAATGAATCAAAATAATTACACTAGGACAAGTATGTTAGTAGCACCGAGTATTCTTTCTTCTGATTTTGGAAATTTGGCAGAAGATGTAAGAGCCATTTGTGAAGGTGGTTGTGACCTTGTACATGTGGATGTCATGGATGGACATTTTGTCCCAAATCTTACCATTGGACCAGTAGTAGTTGAAGCTGTTGCCAAGGCGGCAACAAAACCTTTAGATATTCATCTGATGGTACAGAACAATGCTTTTTTTGTAGACCTCTTTGCTCCGTTAAAACCGAGCTTTATCTCTTTTCATATTGAAGAAGAAAAACATCCGCACAGACTGATACAAAAAATACGCGCTTATGGTATACGTCCAGCTATTACACTTAACCCGCATACGCCACCTGAAGCCATTGAATTTTTACTTGAAGAGTTAGATATGGTACTGCTGATGTCTGTTAACCCAGGATTTGGCGGCCAAAAATTCATCTCTTCCGTGATAGAGAAAGCGCAGCGACTTAAAGCAATGATAGAAAAAAGAAATCCAAAATGTCTTATAGAGGTAGATGGTGGAGTGAATGATAAAAATGTAAAAGAGCTGGAGGCAGCAGGTGTGAATGTTGTTGTGGCTGGTTCATTTGTATATAAACATCCAGATGGCATAGCGAAAGCTATTTCTGCATTAAAATAAAGGAGACGATGTAGTGAGGGTTAAAATTTGCGGTATCACTAATTTAAAAGATGCTTTGCATGCAGTAGAGTGCGGTGCAGATGCATTGGGATTTGTATTTTACAATAAATCTCCACGCTATATCACTCCTACAGCTGCTAAAAAGATCATAGATAAACTACCTCCTTTTGTAGAAAGAGTAGGGCTTTTTGTGAATGAAGGTATCGAAACTATAGATACGGTCTGTAGATATTCTGATATCTCTCGTGCCCAGATCCATTTTGATGTAGATGAAGAGTCTTTGGATGCTATTGGTCTACAAACTTTACCTGTAGTACGAGCAAAAGGTCCTGAAGATTTGATTATATTTAAAGACAGATATCACCTTGTAGATGCGTACAGTGAAGCATACGGAGGTACAGGAACACGCCTGAATCTTGAATGGTTTAATAATATAGACTGTTCAAAGATCATTTTGGCAGGAGGTTTAACCCCTGAAAATGTATCACAGGTTAAACAATTAGGCTTTTACGGTGTGGATGTAAGTTCCGGTGTAGAATCCATTAAAGGTAAAAAAGATCCTAAAAAAGTGAAACAGTTTATAGCCAATGCAAAAAGTCTTTGAAGAACTGACCACGGCATTTCGTAAAAATAACGGAGTGTTGGATAAAGAACAGTATAAACAACTCGTTACCAAACATACGACACTGCTTGAAGACAGCGATACCATCTTTATATTGCTTCAAGCTTCCGGCTATCCCATAGCACAGGAAACGGACAATGAATATAGGCTTGAAACATGTTTTACAGCACATCATGAACAACGTTACTGTGTCATAGATATAGAGACAAACGGTTCTAAACCTGGAAGCTCTCAAGTCATTGAGATCGGTGCTTTAATGATACAGAACGGTGAAGTGATAGACCGCTTTGAAACCTTTGTTGAGTGTGCATTTTTACCTGAGTATATTACCAAGATCACAGGTATTGAGCCTGAGGATCTTAAGGGGGCACCGACAAGAAAATCGGCCTTAACTCAGTTAAGATATTTTATGGGAGATGCTGTGTTTGTTGCACATAATGCCAATTTTGATTATGGTTTTTTAAATGCCTCTTTTGAACGTTTTGGTTTGGGTAATATAGGTAATCTGCAGTTATGTACTATTGAACTTGCAAAGCGTACCTTTGAAAGTGAACGGTATGGACTGGCGTATCTTATAGACTTTTTAGAGATAGAAACAGCCACACATCATCGCGCTTTCTCTGATGCAGTATGTGCGGCAAAAGTGATGGAGAAGTCTTTGGAAACACTGCCAGGGTATGTTAGTACATCAGATGAACTTTTACGGTTCGCAAAGTCATCTAAAAAAGAACGTAGACTCAAAAAAGAAAATATGTAGGGTGTTGTGTCCTCACAACACCCTACGATTCTTTTCCTAATATATGATGTAAAAAAAGTATCTGTGCAAAGACAGCTGAGAAAATATTGAGTACAGGAATATAGTTAAACCCTGCAGCGATCATCGCTAAAATGGTTGATTTCTTTGTTCTTTCCTTTATCTCTTTTTTGTCAGAAAGGAAAAGACTGCTGACATCATAGATAGTAGGCGCTTTGAGCAAGATAGACCAAAGCCATAACATATATACAGCACCTACAAGCGGTATAAACATAATGGGAAATGTAAACATAAAGAGTATGAAAAAAATCATGGCAGACTTCAAACTTAATAGGAGTGAAGTTGTGATATTGGGACTGCCTATGACTTGGGTTTCCGGGTAATGTTTTTTTGCCAGTGTGATGAGTAGCGGTTCTACCATAAATGAAGTAACGATAGAAATAGTAATAATAAAAAGCATATAGGCTATGGCTACAGATACAACAGAGGCACCTGTTGTTTGAATCCACTCCCAGGGCAACCATGAAAGGTAGCCAGAGACAAAACTATTTAAGCTTCCACCCATAAGCCATAACACAGCCGCAGTAATTGCCAATGAAATAAGGGTAACTTTGAAAACAAATAGAAGTACAGTAGGCGAGAGGATGTCTTTAAAACTTTTTCCGATAGTCTGGGTCATTATACATACTCATTTTTAAATGTTACATAACGTGCTGCAGAAGCATAAAGTTCTGCTACTTCTTCATTTGTTAATTCTCGTACTACCTTTGCAGGACTCCCCATGATGAGGCTTCTTGGTGGAAAGACTTTATTTTTGGTAACAAGGGCAGAAGCACCTACAATGGACTCTTTTCCTATGACAGCACCATCAAGTATGGTAGCAGACTTACCTATGAGGCAGGCATCTTCTATGGTACAGCCATGCAGCATAACACGGTGCCCAACGGTGACATCATTACCGATGACAGTAGGGTTTCCATCAGACATATCTGCTTTTTTATGGTGGGTGACGTGTATCATGCTGAGATCCTGGATATTTGTTCTGTCTCCTATGCTAATGTGGTGCACATCACCACGTACGACACAGCCAAACCATACAGCAGAGTCCTCTCCCATTGAGACGCGTCCGATCACAGAAGATCCTTCTGCAATCCAGGCATTTTTTTGAAGTTGTGGTGTCCACTCCTGAAATTTTATAATCATTATTTATCCTTTAAAATACGACTTGCAAGACGACTGACATAATCGGGTGTTTCTTTTTTCGTTTTATCATGTACTCTGTTCACATACTGCTCTAATGCCGTATGATTGTTGACAGCTTTTCCCAAAAGAGGTACCTTGATGTAGGTTCCATCTTCCTGAAGTGTCCAACGCAGCTGGTTGTCTGCAAGCTGAAGCATTAGGATCTGTTCGATTTTCTGTGTCAGGTTCTCTTCAAGTATGGGAGTCATTAACTCTACACGTCGTACAAGATTTCGGGGCATGAGATCTGCAGATGAGATATAACATTTCACTTTATTGTTTTTAAAATAATAGATACGGGGATGCTCCAGATATTTCCCAATTATGGATGAAACAGTAATATTTTCGCTTATTCCTTTGATGTCTGGCTTTAGGCAGCAGATACCACGGACGAGGAGGTCAACTTTACAGCCTGCCTGCGAAGCTAGATAGAGGGCCTGTATGATATTGGTATCGACGAGGGAATTTGTTTTGAGAATAATATGTCCCTCCTTGCCAAAGTGACTCTCTTTTTCGATCATTTTTATCAGTCTTGGTTTGATTTGTACGGGAGACATAAAAAGTGTGTCTAATTTTGTGTACGTGGAAAAACCGGTAAGAAAATGGAAAAAGTGTGTGGCATCATTCCCAAATTCTTCTTTGGTAGTGAAGTATGATATATCGGTATAGATCTTTGCAGTACTTGGATTATAGTTTCCTGTTGCAAGGTGAACATAACTTTGGAGTTTTTTACCTTTTCTTTTGATGACCTGGGCAATTTTAGCATGTACTTTAAGTCCGGGGATCCCATAAACCACATGTGCGCCTGCATCTTCAAGTGCTTTTGCCCATCGGAGATTGTTCTCTTCATCAAACCGTGCTTTGAGTTCGACCAACACGGTGACCTGTTTCTCTTCTCTGACCGCATCAATGAGTGCTTTGACAATGGGTGAGTTTGGCCCTGCACGGTAGAGTGTCATACGAATTGCAAGTGTATCGGGATCTATAGCTGCTTGTTTAATGAATTGTACGACAGGTTCAAAACTGTCATAAGGATGATAGAGCAGTACATCTTGTTTTTCTATGGCTTCAAAGATATTTTCCGAGTCAAGGGGGGGAAGTGTTTTTGGGGAGAATGTAGGTAAAACAAGATGTGCAAGTGCTTTATCTCCTACGATCTGCCATAGGGAACCCAGGTTAAGCGGCAGACTTTTATAAGAATAGATATCTTTTTCATCAAGGTTGAGGTGGGAGAGTAAAAATTTGCTGAGTTTTTTATTGACCCCTTCCATGAGTTCAAGCCTAATGAGTGAGCCTTTATTACGAGAGCGAAGTCCCTCCTGTAAAATTTCCAAAAAGTCATCAGCCTCTTCTTCCTCAATCTCTATATCTGCATTCCTTGTCACTCTAAACGGTGTAGAGGCCAGTTGTGTAAAGCCGGGAAAGAGTTCAGAAGCAAAGTGCTCAACTACAGACTCTATGGGGATAAATGTTTGTTCTATATGTATAAATCTTGGAAGAATTCTGGGGATCCTAATGAGACCGTGCTTGATGTTTTTAGAGTCATCTTGAAGTGACATTGCCAAGCCGAAACTGAGATTGTTCAGATGAGGGAAAGGATGGGTTGCATCTACTGCAATAGGTATGATGACGGGGTAGATCTCATTGAAAAAGATCTTTTTTACTTCTGCTTTCTCTTCCTCGTTGAGTGCATCATAATGTTTAATATGGACAGAGTGTGTATGCAGTTGAGAAATAATCGAAGTATAACAAGACTCTAGTACCTGATGTTCTTTATGTAGATGCTCACGAATCTTCTCAAGCTGTTCACTAGGTGTCAGTTTATCTGCTCCTGTTTCCTGTATACGCGCTTTAAAAAGGGCTTTGAGTCCTGCCACACGGATCATGTAGAATTCATCAAGGTTAGTACCGTAAATAGCAAGGAATTTTAATCGTTCAAGAGGAGGGAGTGTTTCATCAAGTGCCTGTGCCAGAACCCGCGAGTTAAACTGCAGCCATGAGAGTTCACGGTTAAAATAGAGTTGAGAAGAAGAGAGGTCTAATGCCATATTGATTGCCTTTAAAATCTCGTTCCCACTCTCCTGAGTGGGAATGCATATTCAACACTTTGGCGTAAAGGGATCTTGTTTACAGTTTATAGTTTTTGTATGCATTCCATATCAGGAGATATGGAACGAGGTTGTTCACATTATATTTACGCGTATTATATCGAAATTTACAATTTTTTGACTTTAGCGATCTCATCACGTAGTCTTGCCGCCTCTTCAAACTCCAAATTCTTGGCAGCTACAAGCATTTTAGCTTTGAGTTCTTTGACCAGTTGTTGACGTTCTGCTTTTGGCATTTTATCTAGTTTGGAGTGTTTATTGTAAAGTTCTCCGGCATCTTCTACTTTGAGATTGGCATCAAGTTCTCTGATGGTGGTTTTTGGGGTGATACCGTGTTTTTTGTTATAAGCGATCTGTTTTTTTCGTCTTTGTTCTGTCGTTTCTATGGTGAATTTCATAGAGTCTGTTACTCTTTTAGCATACATAAGTACCTGTCCATTGGTATTACGTGCGGCACGTCCGGATGTTTGTATAAGTGCTGTTTTAGAACGTAAAAATCCTTCTTTATCTGCATCAAGTATGGCAACAAGGCTCACTTCGGGTAAGTCAAGTCCTTCTCTAAGTAGGTTAATACCTATAAGGATGTCAAACTCTCCCAAACGTAAAGATCGTATGGTTTGGTTACGTTCTATGGCATCCATATCTGAATGCATATGGCGACATTTGAGCCCTAAGTCGTTGTAATAGGTACTTAACTCTTCCGCCATTTTTTTCGTGAGCACTGTGATAAGTACTCTTTCCCCTTTGGCAATGACAGGTTTCATCCGGTCATGCAGGTTTTCTACCTGATAGGTAGAGTCTATGATCTCTATGGGTGGGTCAAGCAGACCGGTAGGGCGTACAACTTGTTCTGCAATGACGGAAGAGAGTTCCAGTTCAAGGGGTGCAGGGGTAGCAGAGACAAAGAGAAAGTGTGGTGCTTTGTGAATGTATTCCTCAAACATCAAAGGACGGTTGTCCAGTGCCGAAGGCAGTCTGAAACCGTGGTCTACCAGTACTTCTTTACGGCTTCTGTCTCCCGCATACATCCCTCTAAATTGGGGCAAAGAGACATGAGATTCATCGACAATGACAAGGTAATCATCATGCATGGCTTCAAAATAATCCATCATGGAATAGGGGGTTTCCCCTACTTTTTTTCCTGTAAGGTGGCGTGAGTAGTTTTCGATACCTTTACACATGCCTGTACCTTCTATCATCTCCAAGTCAAATTCTGTACGTTGCTTGAGACGGTTATACTCAACCATACGGTCCTCTTTCTGATAATAAGCAAGACGTTCACCAAGCTCTTCTTCTATGCTTTTTACAGCAAGGGCAAGTTTTTCTTTAGAGACAATGAATTGATTGGCAGAGTAGATGGTGGCTTCTTTCATCTCTTCTTCTTTTTCTCCGGTGAGAGAGTTAAACTCATAGACAGCTTCTATTTCATCCCCAAAAAACTCTATGCGTATGGCAAATTCTTCTGAGTAAGCAGGGTAAATGTCTATGACTTCACCGGTAACACGAAAGTCTCCTCTGTCAAAAAAATCGTCATTGCGTTTATACCCCATATCTACCAGTCGCAGAAGCAGTGCTTTTTGATTGTACTCATCTCCTACACAAAGTTTCTGCACAATGGAGCGGTAATCATCAGGAGACCCCAAACCATAGTTGGCTGAAACTGAAGCGATGACGATGACATCATCATGAGAAAGCAGGTTTGCTGTCGTGCTTAAACGTAAACGTTCAAGTTCCTGGTTGATGGAAGAGTCTTTTTCTATAAAAAGGTCCTGACGCGGAAGATAGGCTTCAGGCTGATAGTAGTCATAATAAGAGATAAAATACTCAACATGGTTATTGGGAAAAAAACTTTTAAATTCAGAGTAGAGTTGTGCCGCCAATGTTTTGTTATGCGTCATAATGAGGGTTGGCTTTTTTGTTTTTTCTATGACCTTGGCCATAGTATAGGTTTTCCCCGACCCTGTAACCCCCAGTAAAGTTTGATACTGATTTCCCGATTCAATAGAGCTGCTCAATGTTTCTATGGCAAGAGGTTGATCTCCTGAAGGCTTGTATGGACTGCTTACAGTAAAATCAGGCATGATTTTCCTTACTGAAATTAGGAATTAGGAATGAGGAATTAAGAATTATTGTTTGCATTACTTTGTAATGCCTTTGTTTTTCATGGTTTTTGTAATACTTACCAAAAGGCTTATAAGTTCATCTATATCATCAAATAAGCTTTTGTGCATCTCTTTTGATATAAATTGTGTGTCAAAAAGTAAATTGATCCAATATTGTGTTTCATTGGCTTCTTTGAGTGAGATCATTAGTTTGTTTATAAAATCAGCTTTTGATTGTGCATATTGTGATTCACTTACCAGTGCACCAATTGAAGTGCCTGACCTCAGGATTTGTTTACTTAGGACGTATTCTTTTTTTTCTTTATTAAGATATTGGGATAATTTTACAGCCCTAATAGCAAAAGCATAACTTTTTGTGTGCAAAATATTATCTTTTTTCATAAAATTCCTAATTCCTAATTCCTAATTCCTAATTCTTTCGCTATTATATCAAATCAAATAAAATTATAACCAATGGAGTGAAAGATGTCAGCATTACAAAAGTTACAAGAGAAGATAGAACTGTGGAGAGTGGATCACGAAGCGCTTAAAAGTGCGAATAGACAATTGAAGGTTGAACTTGCAAATCTATCTGGTTCTCAAGGTGATAAAGAGACGGAGATAGAGTTGCTTCAGCTTGAGTTACAGGAAAAAGATACAGAGATAGAAAAGATCATCGCTCAGGTTGAAGCACTCTTAGCCTAATATAAAGGGATACTATGAAAAATGTAGCACTTACTGTCTCAGGTAATCGTTATGAGATCAAACTGGAAGATGCTTTTGCAGACTTTGTAAATAAAGACCTGCAGGAAGCGGGGGTAAACTTACACCAGGACAATAAACCAGATAAGCTTTTAAAAGCCTATCTTCGTTTAGCCAAACAGGCTACCTCTTATGAAGATGAGATCGAACTTCTTATTGAAACTTTGGATGGTCTCTAAAAACCACCCTAAAGCGTTTTATTTTAATAAATCCTGAGTACGTGACATAAACGTTTCAGATGTTTCTTGCGTGTTAAAGTATATGGTTGAAAACTTGAAGTTTAGTTGTGGACTCACATCAAAATCATGTTTCTCAAGGGCTTCACGTATGCGCCCTTCCAAAAATAGTGCATTTTCTTCCTCTGTATCGGTTAAAAGTATGGAGAGTTGATCCTCATCATAACGACATGCCACATCAGAGGTACGTGTTAAAGAAGTAACCATTCCCCCCAGTACTTTTAAAATGTGTTCTTTTGTCTTTTTGTCATAACCTGCAGTTTCAAAATTATGAATGAAAATGGACAACATTGAAAGCGGATAGTTATGTCGTGCAGATCTGGCACAAGATGTTTTAAGCTCTGAAAGAAAATATTTTTTGTTAAAAAGATTGGTTTCATAGTCATGAATAGCATGTTTTTTTATCTGATTATGTATGTAGACTCTTACAAAATAGATAAGTAATAATGAAATAAGCATTATAAGGGTAAGACTTCCATAAAACATATTGACTAAGTTTTTTTGTTTTAAGTCAACCATATTTTCTACAATGAGTGTGAAATTATTGATCGTGTGTGTACATTTTTGATTGACATTGGTTATTCCAGAATTACGCTTTTGTTTGTATGTATTCCAACAAGATATGACATCCGAAAAATCTTTTGAAAGTGTTTGTCCTCCCAAGTAAAACTTTGAATCACTATTATCCGTCACCCAAGTCGAGATCACTTTAAGACTAGTCTCAACTTTTTTAACTATAGCTATGTCTAGTTGCGTAGAAGGCAACTGTCCCAAAGTTTCTGCAGTACCTGATATCCATCCAATTTTCTGGATCATTTTTGTATCTTTTTGTATATCGTCAAAAGAGGCAGATATAAAATAAAATGTAATAGGTATAATAAGTACAATAATGTAAAGTAAAAGTGTAAGTTTAAAAGATGCCCATTCTTTTTGTGTTTGCATACATAAATCCTTGTAAAATGAGATGTGTCAAGTAGATCTGTTTAAATTATACTTGTAAAAAATAAAGATAGTATAAAAGAAATTTTTAGATTATAAAATAATAAGTAGTTTAATAAATAAAAATTATATTAATATGTTTCAGAAAGTAAATAAAACGTAACTTTTTTAAAATTATTTAATATTTATGACTTTTTTATGACTTTTTTTAAGTATACTTCTTTTAGATCAGTTATTGAACTGGTACTAAAATTATTTTAACAGGAGTTAGATATGAGAAACACAACAAGTATGAGAAAAGGTTTTACAATGATCGAATTGATCTTTGTAATTGTAATTATCGGAATTTTGGCAGCGGTAGCAATACCTAAATTAGCAGCAACTAGAGATGATGCAGAGTCATCAACATGTGTCCACGAAGTGGGACAACTTATTCAAGAAATGTCAGCATCTTATACAAAATTAGGAAATGCAGCATATATTGCTTCAAATGTTGGCGCTATAACTAATATCCAAACAGGAGTTACTGCGAGTAGTGGAGATAACGGTATTGTTGGAAATGCTGCACTGGCTTCTGGTACTTTAATAGCATATGAATGTGGTGGAGCAAGAGTAGCTGCACTTACAGGAACAAATGCAGGTGTAGATTTTAACCTTTCAGTGGTAACTACAGCTGTAGCTGGTACTGACACACCTGCTACTGCTAAAACAAAACAAGCAATTTTAAATGATATCCTTAATGGTTCACTCACTAAAATTTTCAAATTGTAATAAAATTACAACCTTTCCTAATCCTGCCTATTTTGAGGTGGGGTATTGGTAAATATCACTCGTTCCCACGTGATGCGTGGGAATGCCTACTTCAAGTAAAAAAACTACAAATTCTAATCTCTAAAACTTTATAACCTTTCCTTTTTTATAAACCAGAAAAATTGACATTTTTTTGACATTTTTATGCAATAATTTGATCATATTATGTTTAAAAGGTATGAAAATGAAAAACGCATTTACAATGATTGAAGTTATTTTTGTAATTGTCATTATCGGTATTTTAGCAGCGGTCGCTATACCTAAATTGGCAGCAACCAGAGATGATGGAGAAGCATCAGTTTGTATCTATGAAGTAGGACAGCTTATAGAAGAAGTTGTTTCTGAATATACAAAAGTAGGATATGACACTTTTAAAGATGAAAGCATTTCTCTTATGACAAATATAAAAGTTATCACAGCAGATGATAGCAGAGGGCTCAAAATAGATAATAAAGTAGATACGGTAGGCATTATTTACATCTGTGGAGGGGAAGAGATAGTAAATATGGTAGGAGAAAGTGCAAGTGGGGATTATAATTTGAGTGTAACGATCATTGCGAGTACTAATCCTGTATCGCAAATAGCGGCAGAAGGCATAGGTAAAAATGTACTTGGTGGAAGTTCGGCAAAGGTCTTTGGACTTTAATTTGTTCTAAATCAGATGCAATTATGATATAATATTTTATATTTAGAGACAGTATGATTATTTTTTAAGAAAAAAGGAATGGAAATGGAAATATCTTCAAAAAAAGCATTTACGATGATAGAATTGGTTTTTGTGATCGTGGTTATTGGAATTCTCTCGGCAATCGCCATTCCTAAATTTGCTGCAACGAGAGGTGATGCAATAATGGTAAAAGCAAAAGCAACTGTAGGGTCTATAAGATCTGCTGTTGCAACTGAGAGGCAGAAACGGATTTTGCGTGGAGCATTTACACCCATCACTCAATTAAGTAGTACAGCTACCGCAGGAGCATCGATCTTTGATGGCTTTGATGGTAATGCAAGTAACCCGGTATTGGAGTATGCACCATTATCCTGTGCTACCGCAACATCTACATCATGTTGGAGGATAAGTTCTGCCGGTACGCCCCGAAAATATACATTTAATTTACCAACAACAGGCGGTGTTGTTTTTGTATTGCAAAATAACAGATTTGATTGTGAAACACCTAGTAATCAATATTGTATAGAATTAACAAAATAATTTGTTATTGCAATGAAATTACTCTTATTATTCTTCTTTTGGGGAAGTGACATCTCTTTTTATACCATACCCTGTAGGGGTGGATCCCAGTGTCCACCCGTTGGATGAGATAAAAGTTCCAATATCTTCTTCATCTCAAGGGAGGACACTGGGGTCCTCCCCTACGGTCGAAGCTCCGAAGTTAATGCAGGGGCAACAGAAAGCCTATAATCACCTGCAAGATCACAAAATACTCTTTCATAATTATGCTATAATAGATAAAAAATAAAGGTGTATCATGAGTGCCATAAAAAAAGAGTATCTTCCAAATTACACCTATGATGAATATGTACTTTGGGAAGGGAATTGGGAGTTGATTTATGGTGTGCCGTATGCTATGGCACCTGCACCGATGATAAAACATCAAGCTATCAGTAATAAAATAGCTTGGCAATTGCAAAATGTTTTACAAGAATGTGAAACTTGTCAGGCACTGCTTCCGATAGATTGGAAAATAGATGAATCTACAGTTGTCCAGCCAGACAATTTAGTTATTTGCCATACTCCACAAGAAGAAGCTTACATTAAAAAAGCTCCTAAAATCATATTTGAAATACTCTCTAAGTCAACTGCAATCGTTGACAAAAAGTTAAAATACGAACTGTACGAGAAAGAGGGTGTAAGCTATTACATCATTGTTGATCCTAAAGAGAACATTGCTAAGGTGTATAGGCTGAAAGAGGGAAGATATATTAAAATCTGTGATGCACATGAAGACAGTGTTGATTTTAATTTAGATGTATGTGCTTTTACTTTTGATTTTTCAAAAATTTGGTAAATATCCTTTATAGAGAAAATATATCTTTTGAAATATTATAAAACACTTCTACTAAGATCAAGCGCACCAAGCTTGACTTATGCTTCTGCTCAATCATTAATGCCAGGTTCCATTGTTTCTGTACCTTTAAAAACTACGATTAAAGATGCTGTTGTCATAGAGGAAGTTAAAAAACCTGAATTTGAAACAGCAGAGATAGTTTCTGTTTCAAATAAATTTTACACTAATGAACAAATGGAGATAGCAAAGTTTGTCTCTGAGTATTATTTCTCTTCTTTTGGGGAAGCGATATCTCTTTTTATCCCATATCCTGTAGGGGAGGACCCCTGTGTCCTCCCGTTGGATGAGATAAAAGTTCAAAGTTCTTTTTCCGCCCAAGGGAGGACACTGGGGTCCTCCCCTACGGTTGAAGCTCCGAAGTTGACGCAGGCTCAACAGAAAGCTTATGCAGCGCTTTTAAAAAAAGATAAAGCCTTACTTTTTGGTGTGACTGGCTCAGGGAAAACAGAAATTTTTATAAGTCTTTTTGCCAAGATGTTGGAGGAGGGAAAAACTTCTATATTTTTAATGCCGGAAATTTCATTGACTCCTCAAATGGAGAAACGGTTAAAAGTCTATTTTGGAGATAAAGTCGCTATGTGGCATTCGAAATTGACGAAGAAGAAAAAAGAGTCGATATTAGAAGGGATTGAAGAAGGGAGTATTCGCATCGTAGCAGGGGCACGTTCTGCACTATTTGTGCCTTTGTCAAATCTGGGGCTCATAGTTGTCGATGAAGAGCATGATGACTCTTATAAGGCGATGACACGACCCCGTTATCATGCACGTGATGTGGCTGTGTTGATGGGGAGTAAATTGGGCGCAAAAGTAGTGCTAGCATCTGCCACACCATCTATGGCTTCATATTACAAATATGATGTGGTGAAGTTGACCCAAGCTTTTGTACAAACAGAAAAAAAGTATCAGTTCATTTCGGGTGACAGCATTAACCATACGATGTTACATGCTTTACATACACACTATAAAGCAGGTGACCAGTCTCTTTTATTTTTACCAACAAGAGGGAACTTTAAGTACCTTTACTGTGAAAGTTGTGGGAAAACACATCTCTGTCCCTACTGTTCGGTAGGGATGGCACTACACAGAAAGTATAAACATTTAAAATGTCACTACTGTAATTTTACAGAAGCCATAGTAGATACCTGCACTCAGTGCGGGCACAGTCCGCTTAAAAGTGAACGTATGGGAACGGTTGAAGCGATAGAAATTATCTCTGAAGCGGTAGAAGGCATACAGGTAGAGCAGTTTGACAAAGACAGCATAACGACGGCAAAGAAGTTGAAAGAGGCACTGAAACGTTTTGAGATGGGAGAGAGTAACCTTCTTTTGGGGACGCAGATGTTAAGTAAAGGGCATGATTATGCCAATATCACACTTTCTGTGATCATGGGACTTGATTATATCTTGGGTCTTGCAGACTACAGGGCGCGTGAAAGGGCTATCTCTTTACTCTTTCAGATCGCAGGGA
>JAUVCL010000135.1 GCA_030595845.1 Campylobacterota bacterium | reverse complement strand
ATTTGGGTATTAGTATCAAATTATGAAGTGATTGAAGTAACAAACACACTCTATAGAAAAACAAAGGGGATAATCCAAGTAATAAACAGAAAATAATCTAAAACTAAAATAATCACTTCTTGCACCGTACCAAACCATACATAAACATTTGAGGCTAGGATATACCATAACAACATCATAGACAAAGAGAGGGAAAATGCAAAACGGAGCAAGGTAGAAAGTCCTGTAGAGGCACGATTCATACGCCCTGCACCCACAAAACGTGATAACAGTGCTGAAGTGCCCACATGCAACACAGTAAGAACAGCAAAGACAAACATCAGTGACTGTAAGCCAAGTCCTACCGCAGCCACAGCAAAAGCTGAAATACGCCCGACCATGATAAGATCTGTGATAACTTGAAGCATATCAAGCAGTGAGTTTATGGCTGCAGGAATGGAAAGTTTCAGGACTTTTTGGTGTCTAGAAGGGAAAAGTGTTAAGATAACCTATCCTGTAATCTGAGCAACATACACATACAAAAGGACAATGATCAATGAAGCAGTGGCCATCATCCATGTGAAAGCCGCTAACATTCTACCCGCATTAAACATCTGTCGATATTTGTAAAGCAGTATAGGGAAAACCACTAATGCAACAGCCACAGGAAAATACATCAGAGGACTCAACGCGTACTCTTTTATAGCAAATTGTACCGCTACAAATGAAGTATATACAAGGATATAAACCATCGCAAGCACGATCATCTGTGCAAGCATAAAAAATATTTTTGCAGCTGCCTGATTTTTCTTGTCGTTATAATATTCCATGATTATTGTCCTTTATTTGGCAAGAGCACTGTTCGTATGGCTTCAATCAGAGCCTCTTTTTCCAAGCTTCGTATCTTTTCATCATACATTTCAAAACTCAGCCCTGTTTTTAAAATCTCTTTTTGTAAAATGACTTTTCCCCCGTCAAGTTCAGAACTGACATAATGGATACTGACGCCACCATTTATGAAACTGTCTTCATAACTTTTTTCAATGGCATTTAAGCCCTTATGTCTGGGCAAGAGGGAGGGGTGCAGGTTAATACTTGTCATCTCATCTGTAAACACCGGTGTCAAAATACGCATAAACCCTGCAAGTATTGTCAAGTCTGCATTGTAGACTTTTAAGCGCTCTACAACCTCTGTGTCAAAGGTTTCTCTACTTTTATACGTCTTTGAATCTATAATTTCAAGAGGGATAGATTCTGCTTTGGCCACTTCTATACCCTTGGCATTAGGATTATTTGTCAAGGCAACGACAACCTCGAACTCTTTAAAGTGTAAAGTCTTGACAATATGAGCAAAGTTTGAGCCTTTGCCACTAAATAAAACTGCTATTTTCTTCATAATCGCATTGTATCCAATGCTCGGTTATATCAACCCAATAAAGTTAAAATAGTAGAGGATACAATCACCCCTCCCACACCCTACCCATCCATCTCTAAAAATGCTATTTCCTCAATTATATCCGTAGGCAGCATGGCATAAGATGCCCCTTTGTAATTATTGGCAGCCATGACTAAGGCCAAAGAAGCCTGTATGGCCGCATCTATTCCTGTGTATCCTTGAGCCAATAAAGATACGATGAGACCGGAAAGTACATCTCCACTACCCCCTTTACTCAATTTGGAACAGCCCAAAGGATTAATGTAAAGTCGTTCTTCTTGCATAATGAGCGTATTGGCCCCTTTTAACATGAGTGTGACATGCGGATACTTAGCATTGAACATTCGTACCATTTCAAAACGTTTAGACTGCACTTCTGTAACGGTGAGCTGTTTCCCTGTTAGTATTTTCCACATGATCACAAACTCCTTGGGATGTGGCGTGATCACAATTTCTCTCTCTTTTTGACTAAGCACAGATAAGATCTCTTCACTCAAGAAACTGTCTGCATCCAATACAATGGGCAAGTGGCTTTGTACGACATATTTTTGTAAGAATTCACTCTCAAAATGTCCTCCAAGCCCCATGCCAATAGCTAAAGCTGAAGCATTATTGGGAACCACAGTTGAGTGCATAAGGTAAGGAGGAGGCGTGATCTTTTCATGTACGACCAGTGTCGTAAGCCCTGCCCCAAATGACACTGAAGCCATCCCGGAGATGATCCCTGCACCCTCTTTTTCTCCACACAATACGGCCGTATGTCCAAAATTCCCTTTGTGACTGTTTTGTCTGGTTCGTGAGGGGAGTTTCATATCACTCTCTTCAAGCACACAGACTTGACTTTGCCCACCATAAAAGAGTGAGCTCACACCTAGGTCTACACATTTTATCTGACCTACTGCATCTTTGTTTTCATCCAAATAGAGTGCTTCCGTCCTCGCACCCATTGACAATGTCACATCTGCCATAAAAGCCAACGGCATTAAACCGTGTACTCCTGCTCCCGTAGGCATATCACAAGCAATTTTATGTCCTTTAAAACTGTTTAGTTGATGAATAATATGCTTTGTTTCCTCATTTAACGGTTTATTTAGTCCTGCACCAAACAGTGCATCAACAACAACATCTGCATCCGAACCTAAAAGCACGTCTGTGACTTTAATACCCAAACGTGTTGCACGTGCTAACTGAAGTTCTGCCATGTCAGACTTTACACCAAAAGGCACACAGAGTTTTACCTCATAATCCCCATAAAGCTGCCTTGCCAAAACCATACCGTCGGCTCCGTTATTCCCTTTCCCTGCGACAATAAGAACAGAAGCATCTTTTATGAAGTGCTCCCGTATATAATTGGCTATACCAGAAGCGGCATGTTCCATAAGGATATCTTCCGTTAAACCATACGCTTCATAACATTTTTGATCTAATGCATAACAATCATGAAATACTTTTTGCATACCAACTCCTTCTGCTCCTTCAATTTTATCACAAATTAAAATACTTTGGATATAATCCGATTCATATTTATCTATCTTGGACTAAACCTCAAGAAATTTTGATAAGGAAGGGGGTGCTTTTCGATGCCAGGAATTATTTTAACACAACGTGACTCTTTTGATGACGCTTATAGAAAATTCAAGAGACAATGTGACAGAAACCTTATCGTGACAGAAGCTAGAGCTAGACAAAATCACGAAACAGAGACTGAAAAGAGAAAAAAAGAAAAGATTGCAACTCGCAAGAAAATCCTTAAAAAACTCTTCATGCTCAGAAGATACGAGTCTAGACTGTAATCAGTTTACCCTCACCTTTCCAACTCTTAGGAGTTGGAAAATCTACACACAACAAATACCCAAACTTACATTTTATTTACTAGCATTTTGCTTATCATACAAAGCAACACCTCTATGTTTTAACCTATATGCTTTAGGACTTAAGCCTTCATGTCTTTTAAAAAAACGTCCTAACTGAGAAACTGTGTCAAAATGTAGTGCATACGCTATCTGCTTGATGGACATCTCTCCAAAACAAAGTAAGTACTGTATCTCTTTAATAATACGAATATGTATATAGGAGAGTGCCGTGTGACGGAGTGTTCCTTTTACCGTTTCACTCAAGTGTTTCGGTGTTACTCCCAGTAAAAGGGCATACGCTTTCACAGATTTTTTCTGCCAGTAATGTTCTTCAATGAGTACCAAAAACTCTGCACATATTTCTTCTGCTCTTGTATGGTTTTGCTTGAGCCCAAAACTCAGTTTTTCACGTTTGAGCAATACAAGAAGTTGATTGATCAACATTTTACATACGATTTGATAATCATCATTTTTTGCCCGCAACTCAGTACTTAACTGTTCATAGATAGCCACAGCATGTGCATATTGTGTTTTATTTAGGACAATATCCTGCTGACATTTACGATGAAACTCCATGAGTGATTCTTGTATATGTTCTGATAAATTATCTTCTTCAATAAATGCTTTGTTAAAGAGTAAAACAAATGTTCTTGATGCATTGGTAACATCTTTAAAGGAATAGATAGCTCCAGGGTTGACCAACTGAAGTGAATGTGGTTTGATAAGATAGTTAAATTGATTGATGGTGCGTTGTGTTTCTCCATGAATACGTAAAAACAGAGCATAATAACCAAAATGAATAGGAATCCCCTGACTCCCTGCTTTAATGTCATCAAGTAAAACAATCTCTTTGGCTTCAAAATTATTTGAGAAAAAGTCCATACCAAACACAGGGTTTGGTTCAAACAGATATTTATAGGTATTTACTGTCTGGTCTATCGTGAAAAGAGGAAGGGTTTCCATAAAACATAACCTTTTTGAACAAAATATCACATATATTAACATAGGTATACTACATAATCCGACAAAATGTACACTTTTGCGAAATTTTGCTCTTTACAGACAAATAATTTGATGTTATTCTTACCCATGATATTTAATTATCAAATAACCATAATCTCATAACAATGAGAAGGAAGGTAAACCTATGGAAAAGTCACTTTATGAACGTTTAGGAAGCGCTGAAGGTATTAAGAAACTAGCCAATGATATAGCAGAGAATCATCTTAAAAATGATCTCATCAAAACACGATTTGAAATTATTGAGGATCTAGATGCTGTAAAGAATTTGGTTTTTGAATTTATTTGTGCTGGGACAGGGGGTCCACAAGCCTACACAGGTAAAGGGATGCTAGGTGCACATAAAGGAATGAACATCTCAGAAGAAGAGTTCATTGCTGTTATAGATGACATTCTTAAAGCAATGGATGAAAACAACCTGGGAGAAAGAGAAAAAAATGAGATGCTTGCAATAGGCTATTCTCTTAAAGATGAAATAATACGTGTATAAAAGTACCCGGTAAGTATGCCATTCCTCATCATTGGCATACTTCTGAGGAGAGAGTAGACACATGAGTCTCACAACCTTGTCCAAAACATCATTAAATTATCTTGATTTTGTATATGATATTTAAATATATATATTCCTTTATCTTTATTGTTTAGTGAGGCTCTTGTGTCTACTCTCTCGTTTATTTGACTCAAACTTATAAATTTCTCTTAACTCATTACAACTTATCTAACTTTTCGCTAAAATAATACCAATTATTTCCCAAAGGTTAACCCTATGACATTTACAACAACCCTACAAAAAGACGCTATAAAAATTATGTTACTTGGTTCTGGTGAACTTGGTAAAGAAGTGGCTATTGAAGCACAAAGACTTGGTATTGAGGTCATCGCTGTTGACAAATATGACAATGCACCTGCACACTTGGTTGCAAACCGTTCATACGCTATAGATATGAAAGATGAAGCTGCAGTCCTTGAAATCATAGAAAAAGAGCAGCCAACTTACATCTTGCCTGAGGTAGAGGCCATTTCAATCTCTGCACTTTTTGAAGCTGAAAAAAGAGGTTTTCATGTCAT
>JAUVCL010000047.1 GCA_030595845.1 Campylobacterota bacterium | reverse complement strand
CTTCATCATTTCCTTATCAAGCGATTTGACAGGGTAGAAAATGAGCGGGTACACATTCATACTGTAGCAGGACTTACACATACGGACTTTAATATTCCGGGACATTTCTCTTATGATATGCTACTTGTTCTTACTATGCACTTGACAAATAATCAAAGTGAGGTTGAGGAACAATACAGAAGAATGGTATTCAATGTTCTCTCAAGGAACCAAGATGATCATGCAAAAAACTTCTCTTTCATGATGGATAAAAAAGGAGCATGGAGTGTGACTCCTGCTTATGATATTACGTATGCCAACGGTGCGGGATACACCAAAAACCATCAATTATCAATAAAAGGTAAAACCAATAATTTTGTATTGGAGGACTTACTTTACATTGCTAGGGAAAATTCAATTAAAGAGTCTTGGGCAAAAGAGATTATCCATAAGACTGTTAAAGTTCTTTCCGACTTTGAAGAAAGAGCAAGAGAAATAAAATTGCGTGAGGATTTTATTGAGATGGTAGCCAAAGACCTAAGATTGGACATCATCGGAAAAGTTTTATAACCCTTTCATTACCACTTCATAGAGATAGTCCACTTCATGGTCTTCTAAAAATACCGTTTTTTTAGTTTCAAAAAAGTCCAGTATTTTTTTTGTGGGCATTGAAGGACTGTAAATACAACTTGGATGCGCAGGTTTGAAAGCCTGCATGAGGGCAATGTCATCTTCTATGTGTTGCTCACAGATGAAGCAGTTCTCTTCGGGATATAGACGACCTTCATACTCAAGCAGTGTAATATAACTTTCACAGACGATGCGTTTTGGGTTTTGTTTGTTCCATTTCTTAGCAGCTGTTAAGAGTAGATCAAAGTAAAAAGAGTCAAGTTCTTCTGCATCACGTAGGTGCGGTTCGAACTTTTTGATGAAGTTGTGCCACATGAGAAGTTTGTTTTTATCAAAGAGCCATGGAAAACCCATATGGGAGAGAGAACGAAGCCTTGGCATAAAACGTCCATCTTCTCCTTCCACTTCAAAATCTACAAGGTTTCCCAGTTGCAAAATGGAGTGTCTTGCCCCAAAAAAACGGTAGTAGGTTCTTACTTCCGTGGCAGTCAAAACAGTGGCAATGGAGTCTTCATTTTTAGCTTTTTTGACTGATAGTATGAATCCTTTGATGCCAACCCCTTTTGCTTTTACTAATTATATTACCACATTAAATAATCATATCAACTTTTGAAAGAATGAGAGGAGGTAAGATGTGAGTAGAAAAATCTGTAGGACTAACTGGTTAATTCAAAGATTTTTTTGCTTGCAGATTGCCTTCTCTCGTTCTTCCCAAAGGGTACAGTGCTTTCGCCCATACTCTGCGTTAGATTTTCTCGAATTCGCTAAGGCGAGTCCTTTAAAAACCTGCCTTGATTATGAACGAAATCACTATATCAAAAATTGATATGATTATTTAGTGTGGTAATGGTCAAAAGGATGTTAAACATCTAAGCATGCTCCATGTGGGCGCACATCGCTTAAAGAAATCTTAACACCCATTTAGCTATAATCCTCACCATTACATAAGCACTATATGATGCTTTGATATTTTATTTTTAAGGTTAGATATGCAAGATTTATTTACTTCATTTAAGGACAATTGTGGATTTGGACTTTTAGCTTCTATCGACAACACACCATCACACAGAAACTTAGAAGATGCCGTTACCTCACTCTCACGTATGATGCACAGAGGTGCCGTTGCCGCAGATGGTAAAACGGGAGATGGTGCAGGGTTACTCCTTTCCATACCTAAATCATTTTTTACAAAAGATGTAGCAGCGCAAGGGGTAGAACTTCCAGATATTTACGCTGTTGCGATGGTATTTTCAAATAATGCTTCAGACTTTGATGTCATTAACAAAGTGTGTGAAAATAATGATCTTAACATACTTTACACACGTACAGTACCTGTAGATACCAATGCACTGGGTGAGCAAGCACTTGCATCACTTCCCACTATCAAACAAGTATTCGTAGCACCTAAAGGCGCTGTGGCAGTTAACCGTTTTGAAGCGCTTGTTTATCTTTCTCGTATAGAGATAGAGGCTGAACTTAAAGAGGATAAGAGTTTTTACATCCCATCATTTTCAACTTCAGTTGTGTCGTACAAAGGGCTTGTTATGCCTACACACATCAAAGAGTTTTACAAAGATCTGGCTAATCCGGATTTTGAAATCTCATTTTGTCTTTTCCACCAACGTTTCTCGACCAATACGCTTCCAGAGTGGAAACTTGCACAGCCGTTTAGAATGATCGCACACAATGGTGAGATAAACTCGGTGACTGCAAACCGTTTTAACGTAGCCGCTAAGATGGCTACAGCAAAATCAGATGTCTTTACTGATGAAGAGATGAAGAGACTCAAAAATGTCATCCAAGATGGCATGTCTGACTCAGCGAGCCTAGATAACTTTATGGAGTTCTTGCGTGTAAATGGTGTAGACTTTTTTAAAGCAGCACGTTCACTTGTACCTGCACCTTGGCACAACGCACCACACATGGACTCTGATCTTAGAGCATTTTATGAGTATGCAAGTACTTGTTTTGAACCATGGGATGGACCTGCCGCAGTCAGTATGACAGATGGTCGTTACATTGGGTGTGTGATTGACAGAAATGGGCTTAGACCTTCAAAATATATTAGAACAACAGATAACAGACTGCTTATCTCTTCTGAGTATGGTGTACTTCAAGTACCTGAAGATGAGATAGTAGAGCGTGGTAGACTACAGTCTGGTGAAATGATGGGGATAGACCTCAAGCATGGTAAAGTGCTTAAAACAACGGACATTGATGACTATCTTAAAGGTGCAAACCCGTATGACAAGTGGCTCTGTGAAAATATGTCTTACCTTCAAGAGTATGTACCAACAGCAGAAGTAAAAAAGACATCTACAGAGTATGGAAACATGCAGGAGAGACAACGTTACTTTAACTTTACACTTGAAGTGATGAGAGAGATCATTAAACCGATGATCGCTGAAGGTAAAGAAACAACAGGTGCAATGGGTGATGATACGCCAATCGCAGCATTTTCAAATGAACAACGTAACTTTACGGATTTCTTCAAACAAAAGTTTGCACAAGTGACAAATCCACCGATAGACCCTATCCGTGAAAAGACAGTCATGAGTCTAAACACTGGGTTTGGTGAGATGCATAACATCCTTTCCGATGGTCCTGAACATGCAAAAAGACTGAAAACTGTACTTCCTGTGATGTCTGCTGAGAAATTTTGTATCTTACAAGAGTTTGGTACGGAAGGCAGTGACAAATATGATCCAACATATAAAGTTGGGAGATATGAAACTACGTATACAACTGACCTAAAAAAGAGTTTAGATGTCTTGGTTCAAAAAATCATTCTTGATGTAAGAGAGAAGGGTGTACGAACGATTATCTTAGATGACAGAGAGCTGAATGTAGACAATAAAGTGATGCCTATGCTTATGGTGGTAGGACGTTTAAGTCAAGAGTTACTTGCAGCAGAGCTTAGACACTTAACGAGTATTGTTACAGTTACAGGTGAAGTGTTTGATCCACATTCAGCTGCCACGATGTTAGCCTTTGGTGCAGTAGCAATATTCCCTTATTTGCTTTACTATACAGTGGCTGAACTGGAAGAAGGAAATGATGAGATAAAAGCAACCCTTAAACGTTTCAGACGTGCGATGGGTGCAGGACTGATGAAAATTATGTCTAAGATGGGAATATCTACTATCTCTTCTTACCGTAACTCAAGACTCTTTGATGTCATTGGTTTGAGTGATGACATTGTTAAAGAATGTTTTGTAGGTACATATGGACTGCTTAATGGTCTAGGATATGAAGATATCGATGCACGTCTTAATGCAAACCATAAACGTGCCTTTACTTCTGATTTTGAGGGACAGCAAAATGCACTCTATAAAGGTGGATACTACAAATACAAAAAAGGTGAAGAGTTCCATGACTTCTCTCGTCCTACTATCTTAGCTATTCAAAAATGTGCAGCGACAGGAAATAAAGAAGATTATGCTGAAGTCCAAAAACTTGTAAACCACAGAGGTACAAAATTCATCCGTGATTTCTATGAGCTTAAAAGTGATAGAAAAGCAATTAGCATTGATGAAGTAGAACCGTTAAGTGAGATCTTTAAACGTTTTTCAACAGCGGCAATGTCTATGGGGTCTATCTCTCAAGAGGCACATGAGACACTGGCAGTGGCTATGAATACCATTGGTGGTAAGTCAAACTCTGGTGAGGGTGGTGAAAACCCTGAACGTTATGGCACAGAGAAAAACTCTGCCATCAAACAGGTAGCTTCCGGACGTTTTGGTGTAACGCCAGAGTATTTAAGAAGTGCATCTGAACTTCAGATCAAAGTAGCTCAGGGAGCAAAACCAGGTGAGGGTGGACAGCTTCCTGGAAGCAAAGTATCTCCACTTATTGCATCGCTTAGATTTACAAAACCTGGCGTTACGCTTATCTCTCCACCACCACATCACGATATTTACTCTATCGAGGATTTAGCACAGCTTATCTATGACTTGAAACAGATAAACCCTCATGCCAAAGTAGCAGTGAAACTTGTATCTACGGCGGGTGTAGGAACGATCGCATCAGGTGTTGCAAAAGCCTATGCAGATAAGATCATTATCTCTGGGGCTGATGGTGGTACGGGTGCAGCACCTATCGGATCTATCAGATTTGCAGGTAACCCTTGGGAACTTGGGCTCATCGAAGCACATAACTCACTTAAAGCCAATAACCTCAGAGGACAAGTAACCCTTGAAACTGATGGTGGATTGAAAACAGGGCTGGATGTTGTAAAAGCAGCCATTCTTGGTGCAGAGCAGTATGCTTTTGGTACGGGTGCCTTGGTTATCGTTGGGTGTATCATGTTAAGAGTATGTCACCTTAACACCTGTGGTGTAGGTGTTGCAACACAAGATGAGCATTTACGTAAGAAATTTACGGGTAATGTTCAAAAAGTGATCAATTACTTTACGCTTATGGCAGAAGAAGTAAGAGAAATACTTGCAGAACTTGGATACACATCTCTTGAAGAGATCATCGGAAAAAATTACTTACTTGATGTGATAGATGATGAATTTGCGAAGAAGTTTAATTTCGCAGAATTACTTTATAAACTTGATGGTGTGAATACTTGTCAAGTACCATTTAACGAACCGTATGATCAAAATGAGTATGAAAAAGAGTTAGTAAAAGAGTTGATGCCAACGATTAAAGACCCATCAACGCCTATCGTGTTAAACAAAGAGATCTCTAACCTAAACAGAAGTTTTGCAACACGCATCTCTGGTGAGATAGCAGCGATCCATGGTAATGCCGGTCTTCCTGATGGTACGATCACACTTAACATGAAAGGTACAGCAGGACAGTCACTGGGTGCCTTTATGTCTAAGGGAATCAACATCAATATTGATGGTGCAGGTAATGATTATATTGGTAAAGGTATGAACGGTGGTCAGATCGTTATTACTTCCGCTAATGCGGGGCACGAGTTTGCGCTTGGTGGTAATACTTGTCTTTATGGTGCAACAGGTGGAACACTTTATGTACATGGTCAAGTCGGTGAACGTTTTGGTGTACGTAACTCAGGTGCTATAACAGTGGTAGAAGGTACAGGAGATCACCCTTGTGAATATATGACAGGTGGTACAGCGGTGATCCTTGGTAAAACTGGGGTGAACTTTGGTGCAGGTATGACAGGTGGTAAAGCATTTGTTTATGATACTGAAGGCGGATTTTATGAAAAAGTGAATCCTGAGCTTGTTGAAGCACTTCGCATCGATACAGATGAGTGGGATACAGAGATGTTTGAGCTTAAAGCACTACTTAAAGATTATGCGGAGAAAACAGGATCTAAGAGAGCGCTACATATCTTAGATAAATTTAGAACAGAGATACGTAAGTTCTGGATGGTTGCACCACGTGGTATGAAGCCAACTATTGTTGCAGATAAAAAAGGCGAATAGATAGAGTAAGTAGAAGGGAGTAGAGGGCATGACAGATTTTATTCAAGCTTGTATCAATGCTAATGAAGAGATATCAAGTGCTATTAAAGATGGATTTGAACCTTCTTGGTTTGAAAAAACTGAAGTGGGTGCCGGTGGTGATGTGAGTTCCAAGCTTGATCTCTTTGCGGAAGCAGTTTTTGTAAAACATCTAGGTTCTTTTGGTCAGATCGAGTCTGAAGAGTCTGGTCTTATCATTAATGAATCTTTGGGTGAGAATGTAGCAAAGATCATCATAGACCCGATTGATGGTTCTTCTAATGCCTTGTCACTTTTCCCCTTTTATGGTACTTCTGTCGCGAGAGTAAACAGTGAGGGTATTTTAGATGCAGCCATCGTCTGCAACCTTGCTAACAGTGATATCTTTTTCACAACAATAGCCAATGGTGTACAGCAGGGAAAACTTTTTTCAAGCACTTATCATGTACCACATTCTGCTCCAAATGCTGAGATAGGACTGTTCGAAAAAGCCTATGCAAATCCTGAACTTATAGCACTCTTGGATCAAGAAAAACTAAAATTCAGGTCTCCTGGTGCCATAGCACTTTCACTTGCCTATGCATATACTGTGAAGTATGTACTCTATACGGGTACATTTCGTATTTACGATTTTGCTGCAGGTTTAGCACTTTGTGAAGGTCTTGAAGTCATTGTTGAAGAGGATTATGTTATAGTATCAAAAGATAAAATAATCGCACACAAGATCGAATCATTAATCAAAGAATTATTATAGAAGGCGGGAGTAAGAATGTTTGGAAACTTTTTTAACAAAGAAACAGTAGTAGAAGAAACACCAAATCAGTGGATAAAATGTCCAAAATGTACCTCTCTTATGTATTACAAAGAAGTGGAAGCAAAACGAAATGTCTGCCCAAAATGTAACCATCATTTTCGTATTTCTGCTGTAAAGCGTATTGCTTCTATTGTAGATGAAGATTCTTTTGTTGAATATGACGATAACTTGGCACCTGTAGATCCACTAAAATTCACCGATAAAAAATCCTATAAAAAACGTATAGAAGAAGCAAAAGCTAAAACAGGTAAAACATCATCTGTGATGAGTGGTTCATGTACCATTGGTGGTATGGATATCGAGATAGCAGTATTTGATTTCGCTTTTATGGGAGGAAGTCTTGGCTCTGTAGAAGGTGAAAAAATTGTTCGTGGTATCACCAGAGCTATTGAAAAAGAGTGTGGTTTTATCATCGTATCTGCTTCAGGTGGCGCTAGAATGCAAGAGAGTACTTACTCTTTACTGCAAATGTCAAAGACATCTGCAGCACTTAACAGACTGCATCATAAAGGTTTACCTTTTATCTCTATTTTAACTGACCCTACAATGGGTGGTGTTTCTGCTTCATTTGCAATGTTGGGTGACATCATCATGGCAGAACCGGGGGCTCTTATAGGCTTCGCAGGTCAAAGGGTTATCAAGCAAACAGTAGGGGTTGATCTACCTGAAGGTTTCCAACGTTCAGAATTTTTGCTAGAGCATGGACTCATCGATATGATCGTAGATAGAGGTGATATGCATGAGACACTTACTGGTCTCTTTAAATTGTTTAAAAAAGACAAAAAAGAAGTGATCCAAGAAGTGATTAAAGAAGAAGTGATCGAAGAAGAAATAGTAGAGACAATAGAAGAAGTGTCAGAAGAGCTGCCAGAAGAAGTCCTAGAAGAAGTATCAGAAGAGGTACTAGAAGAAGCACCTGAAGAAGAATTAAAAGCTTAACCCTTGATATATGCTCTTGTAGATAAAGAAACACTTACCCAAAAAGGTGTTTCCCTTCAGGCGCATATTCAACACCTTTCCACCTTCCCCCATATTCCCATACTCCAATACCGTAATAAATCCGCATCTTTAGAAGAGAAAAAATCAGACTTGCTTTTGATCCGTCAGTATTATGATGGAAAGCTCATTATCAATGATGTTGTAGAACTTATAGACTATGCGGATGGTCTGCACATAGGGCAAGAAGATATAAGATCATATAGCGATGATCTGCAAGAAGCAGTTAAAATGGTACGACAAAAGATAGGAACAAAGCTTCTTGGACTCTCTACACACAATAAAGAAGAGATACTCGAAGCCAATACCCTGGAGCTAGACTATATAGGGCTAGGGGCTTACAGAGCGACTGAGACAAAATCTGAAGCCAATGTAGGAGGGGAAGCGCTTATAGACGCTGCCTCTTATTCTAAACATCCTGTAGGGATGATAGGTGGTGTACGGTTGGACGATGTGTTTGAACCACCTATTGTTTATAAAGTGATCGGCTCAGGGCTTTATCGCTAGATCATCTTCTCTGATTTTAGCTGATAGGTACAGTTAAAACTTCAATTTTTAGCACTCTCATTTAACATTTTATAATTTATTCGGATTCAGGATAGACAAGAAATTTTATTTTGGTTAGTGTATAAAAATTTAAAAAGGAGTTTAGCATGTCTATAAGAACATTTTTATTTTTTCTTGTTGGATATGGCTTTCTACTTGGGACAAATACCTATGCAAAAACACAAAAGTTTTACGATTCATAGATACGCAAGAGGAGTATGGAAAATCCTGTGAAGAATATAGCTATATCTCTAGCTTAGAGAGACTGGAGCTCGTCAAAAAAAACTTTTATTTTGGAGATATCCTCAATGATTCACTCTCTATCCCCATTGTTAACCCAGATAAAATTATAGAGACAAATCTTACACAATGTAAAACGCAAGATATAAATGTCAGTGTATACACCTATAGAGAGAAGATCAGTTATCTTAATAAGAACATCGTCACCATAGAAGTGTTTCAATATGAATACGGTGCAGGTGCAGCGCATGGTAATAGTCAGATATCTCATTATATGTATGATAGAAAATATGGCATGGAGTTTGATTGGGAAAGTCTTTTTGGCCAAGATGAAGTGTTTGACAAGTATGTTTTCAATCGTGTGGTCAATGAGATCGCCGATGAAGATTTTATTACTTATGTTAAATCTAGTAACCAATTATTAAACTTCCGTAATTCAGGTTACTTTGCAATCACAAATGAGGGATTACTCATACAGTACGGAAAATATGAGATCACCCCTGGATCATCAGGTTTACCTTCTTTGGTAGTTCCTAAAGAAGTCTTAAAAGAGTATATGACAAAAGAGGCATATGAAAAGTGTTTCATTCCCCAAACGAATATGGCATATATTCTAAATGCTATCGGTCTGTACTAAAACCTTATTATTGAGCGCTTATGATATTTTAATCATATCATAATTTATTCTGATTTAGGATAGACAAGTTGAAAAACTTTCATTATAATAAAAGATATTAAAACAAGGAAAAACAATGTATATTTCATCTAAGATACAGAAATTCATGACTACTTTAGTATTAAGCTTTTTATTGCTTTTTAACACTACTGCTTCAGCAGAGGAAGCTAGCTCAGATTGGAAAGAGGAGTATGCCTATACGTTAGGTATGCAAGCTTATATATTTGGGTATCCATGGGTATTTTTACCAAAAATAAGATATACGTGGGTTGCCGTACCAGCTAAAAATCCAGAGTTAACACCCAATATGGCACTGAATCATTTTTGGCATAGCAGAAAAATCATGACTTCAGAATATCGTGATGGTGGTGCACCCAATAATGATACTTTGTATTCAGCTACTTGGTTGGATATAAGTGTAGAACCGATCATTCTCAGTCATGGTGACATGGGAGAACGATATTTTACTTTTGAAATAGCCTCTATGACTTCAGATAACTTTACTTATGTAGGGAAAAGAACTACAGGTTCTAAGGAGGGTTCCTTTGCGATTGTTGGCCCTGATTGGAAAGGAGAATTACCAAAAGGAGTAAAGAGGTTAGAAACTTCACCTACCAATGCTGTTTTGATACTTGGAAGAACTGCTGTCAATGGTGTTTCGGATATTGCCGCAGCGAACCTTGCACAAGACAGCTATAAACTTACTCTTTTAAGCCAGTGGGGTAAGACTAAACCAGTAATACCTGAAAGTCGTAATGTCTTTAAACCTTTTGATACCAAGACAGATGTGCTTGCTGACTGGAAGACAATGAATCAGGCAATGACAGAGAATCCACCACTTGCGCAACATTCAGTACTATTGGATATGTTTAAAAAAATAGGTGTTGGTCCGGGTATGGATGTTACTAAAATGGATGATGAAACTAAAAAAGGATTGGCCCGAGCAGCAAAAGACGGTTTTAAAATGCTTCAAAATATTTTAGCTACAGGAGCTGGTGTTCCAAAAGTAAATGGCTGGAGCTTCCCTCCCAATACCATGGGGAGAGCAGGAATAAAAAATGACTTTAATACACTTGCCGTACAATGTATGGGAGGAATCATTGCTAATGATCCTAAAGAAGCTGTATATATCAATACACACTCAGATTTTGATGGTGATATGTTAAACGGAAGTCATAAATATCAAATACGCTTTGAGTCTGGAGCACTTCCAAAGGTAAATGAATTTTGGTCTCTTACAATGTATGACCTCACCAACAACCTCGTCAAAAACCCCATTGATCGCTGGGCTATAGGTTCGTTAAGTGGTGGCTATGAAAAGGCTAAAGATGGAAGTTTAACTTTATACTTACAAAAAGATTCACCAGGAAAAGATAAAGAGTCAAATTGGCTACCTACACCCGAGGGTGAATTCTGGGTGGTATTTAGAACCTATGGTCCAAATGAGGAAATTGTAAACCAAACTTGGGAAATGCCAGGATTGAAAAAAGTGAAGTAAGCTAGATCAAATTAAATTGTTTAATAAGGAAAAGAATGAAAAAAATACTATTAAGCACCATAGTTATAGCTACATTATCATTGACTGCACAGGCTCAGTCTGTTGCGATGAAAATGACAACAGAGATTCCAAAAGAAATCATCACCCCAGATAAAGTAGATACGCGTATCGGTACTTTAAACTTTACAAATGGAATGCCAGATAAAAAGACGATCCAAACAGTGTATGACAATATTGATTTTGCTCGCGCGGTAGAAGTCTATCTCAATACACTTTCAGGTGTCAGTATGTGGACTATACGTAATGGACAGAGAGCGGCTGGACAACCAGACAATACACTGATGACCATGAAGAAACTCATGGACTCCACAGGCATGTATTTGACACCCAATACTGTTACCCCTCAAACTTGGCTCTCTATTGATCTTTCTAAAGGGCCTATGGTCTTAGAGACTGCACCAAATATCATTGGTTTAGTGGATGATATGTGGTTTCGTTATATCACTGATTTAGGTGTGTTGGGACCCGATAAAAACAAAGGTGGAAAATTTCTATTTTTACCTCCAGGTTATAAAGGCGAGATTCCTGATGGCTACTTCGTATTTAAATCTCCAACCTATGGATTGTGGGCACCATGGCGTAATATAGCAGTAGGTGGTAATATCCAACCAGCACTTGATAATGTGCGTAAACATGTTCGACTCTATCCATTGAGTGAAGCAGGAAAAGAACACAGTGAAATAAAAAACATCAATGGAAGCTTTGAAGAGATTTCAACCATCCCACCAAATACTTATCTTTATTGGGAGTACTTGAACAATCTAGTACAAGAAGAGCCAGCAGGTGCAGCAGGGGTAGAGATAACAGGTCAAATGGCTGCTATAGGTATAGTAAAAGGTAAACCTTTTACGCCAGATGTACGAATGCAAAAAATCCTTACTGAGGCTATTGCTGTTGGTAATGCTACTGCCCGTACTATGAGTTTCGAGCCACGTGATGAAAAAGCTTATTTTTATGGTAAGGAATCGACTTGGTTTACTGGTTTTCAAGGTGGTTATAAATTTGAGAACAATGGTGCAAAAAATCTAGATGGACGCGTTGCATTTCACTACTTTGCTACAGGTATCACTCCTGCAATGGAAGCCAAAACAATTGGTGCAGGGTCACAATATGCAACAGGAGCTAAAGATTCAAAAGGGAATTGGTTAGATGGAAGCAAAAATTACAAACTGACTTTACCAGCCAATATACCTCAAAAGAATTTCTGGTCTATTACAGTCTATGATAGCCAAACGCGTTCGTTGCTACAAACTAATTACCCCTATCCTGCCATTGGTGCAGGGGATGGTTTCCCAGATGGTGGAAGTCCTCATGGTAAAGTACAACAAAACAAAGATGGATCAACATATCTCTATTTTGGTCCAAAAGCTCCAGAAGGCAAAAAGTCAAACTGGGTTCAAACGGTTGCAGGTAAGGGATGGTTTGTCCTATTACGTATATACAGCCCCCTTGAACCTTGGTTTGACAAGACATGGAAACCTGGTGAGTTTGAACTTATAAAATAAATACCACATCTCTATGCTCAGCTTGGCTGAGCCAACATAATTAATTCTAAAGGAAACACACATGAAAACATCTACAATACTCTTATTGACATCTTTCTTGGCTACATCATTTCTCTGTGCTGCTCCCATAGTAAACGCAGCTATTATTGATAACAATGATAACACCCTAATAACTCTGTAGTAAAAAAAGCAGCAAAATTAAAAGTTGCAGATGAGATGATAGACCCAAATGATTCAGCTGTAGAAAAAGTGGTTAAAGAAAAAATGGTTCGTGGTGATTACCGTGCAAAAAGAAAAGTAAGAAGAGCAGTAGACTAAAACATGATGAGTTAGTATATTTACATCTCTTCTTGTCTCTCGGCACATTCACTTGTCATACTCTCATCTTGGATCTCTTCTCTATGTAGTGTCACTGACGGATTCTCTCCAAATAGGTCAGTGTAATAACGTGAAAATCTTCCCATATGGTTAAACCCCCATTTTTGAGCTAGACGAGAAACAGTACTTGATGCCGGATCTGCATCTTTCAGATCATAATGTACATGATTGAGTTTAAGCAGGCGTAAAAAACGTTTTGGCGTAAAACCAAAGAGAGACTTAAAGCTATTTTGCAGTGCATGTTCACTTAGTTTCTTAACTTTCGCACCTAAATAATACATAAATATCACCTCAAACCCCTTAGTCACAAGTATATACGATGATTGTTTTATGTCACTTGACATCACACAATACTTGTGAAGGAAATACCCATATAAAGCCCTATATACGGGGA
>JAUVCL010000144.1 GCA_030595845.1 Campylobacterota bacterium | reverse complement strand
TTTCTGCGGTATGAGAGCAGGTTCAAAAGACTATTTCCCTCTGGTAGGTAAAGTGATAGATGTACCCCTGATGTTAGAGACGTATCCTAAGGTTATGAGAGGGGCAAAGCCTGAACTTCTGTATCTAGAAAACCTATATGTACTCAATGGACTGGGAGGAAGAGGGTTTGTTTTTGCTCCGTTGATGGCTGCGTGGTTAGCGCAACATATTGTAGAGAAAAAAAATGTAGATAAACGTGTACATCCTGATAGATTGTTTTTTAAGTGGGCAAGAAAATTGAAGAGTGACTAAGGTATGCAGAGGGTTATGTCTTACATACCCATGGTTTCCAGTTTGGTTTTTTAGAGATACGAGGGTATCCCTCAAGTATCTCTATAGGTTGAAACTTCTCTTTATACTCAAATGCTTTATATCCTTCAATCCAGTAACCAAGATAGACCCACTCAAGGCCTAACATCTCTGCTAGTTTTATCTCATACAGTAAAGAGTATGTACCTAGAGAAAATCTTGGATAATCAGGGTCATAATAGCAATAGACAGAAGAGATACCATCATCTAAGATATCGATGAGATCAACTCCTACGAGTTTGTCATCTATATAGTACAGTAGTTCTTTACCAAAGTCATAAGCACCATCTACAAAATTATCAAAGTATTCTTGTCTAGTGATATCTTGATGCTTCCAGCCATCCCTGTCTGCTTTGTAAAGATGATATTTATTGTAAAGGTCTATACGATTTTGGGTGATACGTGGTGCTTGTATGACGATCTTTGTTTCTTCGTTTTTGTTGATCGTTTTTCGTTGAGATCTTGAGTACTTATAGTTTGCAACATTTATACGCATACTTTTACACTCAGTGCAATCAACACAATCTGGGTAAATAAAGTGCCTCCCAAAACGTCTCCATCCTCTTTGTGCTACAGTGGTAGCAAATGTTTTTGAAACATTTTCAACCTGCCTGGAGTTCATGCGCATTCTTTTTCCGGGGATGTAGGCACAGCTATTGTCATTCATAATAGTAATTATACTTCATCTAATGTAAAAGGCTTACTTTAAGATCATTTTGAATCTTGTTCCGGTTTTTCCCACAGTTCCCATAGGGGTTCTTGGGAGACAGTAGGAAACCCTTCCAGGATCTCTTGAGGCTGAAATTTTTCTTTGTAGGCAAAGGACTTACAACCCTCTACCCAGTAGCCTAAATAGATCCATGGAAGTTCAAGTATTTGGGCAAGTTGTATTTGATAGAGTAGAGAATAGGTACCCAAAGAAAGACGTGAATAGTCCGGATCATAATAAAAATAGATGGAAGAGATGCCGTCATCGAGTATATCGATGAGATCTACACCTACAAGTTTATCATCTACGATATACAGTATTTCTTTACCAAAATCATGGGCACCGTCTACAAAGTTCTCATGGTATTCTCTTTGTGAAATGTTACGATGCTGCCAATCGTCCGTTTCACTTTTATGTGCATGGTATTTGTTGTAAAGATCAAGATGTGCCTGTGTCATGGTAGGTTTTTGTACGATGACCTCTGTTTCACTGTTACGGTTAAAGGATTTTTTTTGTGATTTACTATACGTAAAGTCTTTAACCTCGACACGGACACTTTTACATTCACTGCAGCCATAACAGATAGGATGCACAAAGTATTTACCGAAGCGTCTCCATCCTCTTGCTACAACAGCAGTAGCAAATTTTTTACTTGCCTGGGCTACATATTTGTAATTCATACGGACTAATCTGCCAGGAATATAGGCACACTCATAGTCCATCATAGAAAAGTTTGTTGATGGTGGATTTAGTAGATCTATTTCTTCATTATTCATAATCGCAATTATACTGAAATTATTGTAAAATTCATTAAAATAGGAGGGCTAAATGTTTCTTTATCAACCAACATCAGGTTACTGTTACAATAGTGACTCTATTTTTTTATATGATTTTATTGGTACTTTTAAGCCAAAAGGTTCACTGCTTGACGTAGGGTGTGGCGTAGGGATCATTTCTCTTTTATTGAGCCGTGATTTTACGATAGAAACGAGTATCATTGATAAACAGGAAAAAATGATGGATTATGCGAGACATAATTATGCACTCAATCATTTGAATGTTCAAAGTCATATTGGAGACTTCACTGAATTTGAGACAGAAGAGAAATTTGATTATATCATCTCAAATCCTCCATTTTATGACTCAAGGGTCACACAGAGTGAAAATACGCATCTAAATATTGCCAGGTATGCACATCATCTTCCTATAGAAGATTTTATATCAAAAGTGAAAAAGTTGTTAAAACCACGGGGATATTTTATTTTTTGTTATGATGCTAAACAGATAGATCTATTGGTATACCATTTAACTTCGTATGGTATAAATGTAGAGAAGATACAGTTTGTACACTCTAAAATAGACAGAGATTCAAAGCTTGTGATGATCGCTGCACGTATGGGATCAAAGTCCATGACACAGATATTACCACCGTTTGTGGTCTTTGACGATGACAGTGTTTATAGAAAAAAAGCAAAAGATGTTTTCATCAGAGCAAATACACATAGTATAAAAGGTGATTTTTAAGCATGGAGTTAATGGAACAAGAGGGGTATGATTATAAGTTTACACCCTCTGCCTGTGAAGCATGTGGAGGACATTGTTGTACAGGAGAGAGCGGTTATATCTGGGCAAAATATGTAGAGATAGAAAAAATGGCAGCGTTTGTTAACCTTAGTGTGGAAGATTTTGCTACAATGTATCTTAAAAAAGTAAAACATCGTTATTCACTCATAGAAAAACAACTGGCACCTGATAATTTTGCCTGTATATTTTTTGATGCGTCTAAAAAACGATGTACTATCTACCCTGTACGACCTTTACAGTGTCGTACGTTTCCTTTTTGGGAACAATTTAAAAATGATGAAGAAGAGGTGCGTAAAGAATGTCCTGGAATCGTATAGTTTTCACCCTGCTTATCACCATAGGTTTTTCTGCAACGAACAGTTATGCTAAAGAACTGATGAGTATAAGCGAAGATGAACTGATCGTCCGAGGTATTTTAGCGGATGAATATAGAGCGTATGAAAGCAGCTATCAAATCTATAAAAAGCTTTTTGATGATACAGGCGCAGAAATTTATTTATTTAAAGAAGCTACTTCAGCATTGTTAAGCCGTACTCATATTGTGGAGAGTATCGGGCGTCTCAAGCAATGGGATAAATTACATCCTAACCAACTTGAAGTACGACGTTTACTTATACCTCTTTACTTGACGGCTAGACAAGTTAAAAATGCAAAAATAGAAGCAGGTTATCTTCTAGAACAATCCACAAACCCTATAGATTTGGATCTGGCTTCAAATTCATTTCTCTATTCGGGGAATTTCAAACGTGCATTAGAACTTTTATCTAAGATATATGAAACAGTACCAAAAGAAGAGATCTTACTGCGTATGACTGCGATCATGGATGAGTTTACCGATGAACGTAAAAAGGCAATACAACTACTTGAAACACACCGTCGCATGAATTTTGCGAGTAAAGATGTCTATGCAAGACTGCTTTTACTCTATCAAAAAGAACAAGATATTGATGGTATTTTAGAAACCTATAAAGCCTTATATAGTCAGGATGATGATGAAAAATATCTTGAAAAGATCATAGATGCTTATATGTATAAAAGAGATATTGACGGAGCAATTACTTTTTTAGAAACAGATAAAAGTCGAAATAACATACTTTATGAACTTTATAAGATAAAAAAATATTTTGACAAAGCATTAGCATTGGTAGATACCCTTTATAATGAAGATAAAAATGCAAAGTGGATCGCAGAGAAGGGTGTCCTTATTTTTGAAAATTCAGAAGATAAAAATGATAAACAAATGATCAAAAGTGTTATATCCTATTTTGAAAAAGCCTTCAAGTTGGGGAATGATGACAGCATTTATTTGAACTATTATGGTTATACCCTGATAGATAAAGAAGTGGATGTAAAGAAGGGTATGAAGATCATAAAAGATGCCTTGATTCAACAGCCTGACAATACATACTATCTGGACTCTTTGGCATGGGGTTATTATAAAGAACGTGATTGTACAAAAGCCTATCAATTGATGAAGAGAGTGGTAGAGGAAGAAGGACTTCAAGAGCCAGAGATCATTGAACACTGGAATGCGATCAGACAGTGTAAATAAAATTAGATATAATACGCGAAATTTATAACACTATGGAATGCAAATGGCTCAAATATTAGATGAAATCATTAAAAAAACAAAATCAGATTTAGAACAAAGAAAAGTAGATTTCCCTATGGAGTGGTTGGGACGCTCTCTTGCATTTAACCCTTTTGTACCTAAAGATGTTAAAAGTGCATTACGTTCAACGAAAGAAAATCCTTATCGTATTATTGCAGAAGTTAAAAAGGCAAGTCCTAGCAAAGGTGTCATACGTGAAAATTTTGATCCTATGGAAATTGCACAAGCGTATGAAAAAGGTGGAGCAGATTCTCTTTCTATCTTGACAGAGCCACACTTTTTTCAAGGTGATAAAGAGTATCTTGGTATGGTACGTCGTTATGTCAATATTCCTCTTCTTAGAAAAGATTTTATTGTTGATAAATATCAAATACTTGAAGCTTTGGCATTTGGTGCAGACTATATCTTGCTTATTGCTATGGCGCTTTCACGTAAAGAACTCAAAGAGTTACATGATTATGCATTACATTTAGGTTTGGATGTATTGGTTGAAGTGCATAACAAAATGGACTTGGTGAAAGCTATTTTTGCGGGTGCAGATATTATTGGTATTAACCACCGTAACCTTGAAACCTTTGAGATGGATATGCGTTTGAGTGAAAAATTGATCCCGCTGATCCCCAATGGAAAGATCATTGTGGCTGAATCTGGGATAAATGATCATGAAACAGTTGTTGAATTGAGTAAGATCGGTGCGGATGCATTTTTGGTGGGTGAGCATTTTATGAGACAGGATGATATTACTGCGGCTATAAAAAAATTAAAATACGGAAATTAATGTAGGGTGTTGTACGAGAAATCATTTAGTGATTTCCTGTATAAACCTGTTGGGTAAATCTCCCGAC
>JAUVCL010000177.1 GCA_030595845.1 Campylobacterota bacterium | reverse complement strand
AGTAGTTTGGCTTTTTGGGATGCTGAATACTCTTGATACGTTCCAATAATGGCATTTAAAACTAAAACGGCAAGAATAAACCCTGCATCTGTGTACTCATGAATGATTAAAGCCATGAGTGTAGCAAGGAGTAAGATGTAGATAATAGGGCTTTTAAACTGTTGCAAAAAATGTGCAAACAGTGTCATGTTAGGTTTTGAGGGGAGTATATTTAGACCATACTCTTCTTGTCTTTTAGATACTTCTTCATTACTGAGTCCAGAGGGGTCACTTTCCAATGTTAAGAGTGTTTCCTCAATGTCTTTAGTATGAAAATCCATTATCTTCCTTTACTGAAAATCTATTTCTAAAATACCTTCTTTTTTTACTTCTAATTTCTTCGAACATTTTAGTAAGAGTGTGTAAAGACCTTCTTCTAAAGTAGGGTGATAGAACGGTAGCTTCAACATATCATGGACTGTGAGTTCCTGTTCCATAGCCCAGGCTAAATGATGTGCCAGATGTTCACCATGTGGAGCCGCTATCTCTGCACCTAAAAGTTTTCCATTACTTTTCTGTACATATAGGTTAGCCAATCCTGTATTTTTATTCATGAGGAAAGCGCGTCCCTGTTCTTTGAAGTTGTAAGAAACAGTAATGATGTTTTCATTATCTTTTATCTCTTGGTAATCTTTCCCTATCAAAGCGATGTTAGGATCTGTAAATACAATGGCTAATGGCACTTTTCTTTTAAACTTTTTCTGAGCTTTTACAACATTGTATCCAGCGATACGACCTTCATCTGCTGCCTCATGAAGCAATGGTCTGTCTGCATTGACATCACCTGCTATATAAATGGGAAGGTCTTCGATTTGCATGGTCTTCGGATTGAAGTTAGGCATTCCTCTTTCATCTAAGTCAATACCCAGGTTTTCAAGTTTTAAACTTTTAAGGTTTGGCCTCCTACCTATGGCAACCAAGACTTTTTCTACAAGCACCTCATTGTTATCATTGCGGATCTTTATTTTATCGTCTACTTTACTTAAAACTGCTCGACCACCACCAATCCAGATGTCAAACTCTTTTTCACAGAGCTCAAGCATGTTTTTGTTTACTGCGGGGTCACTCAGTCCTCCTATGAACTCTTTAGAATGTACAGCTGTGACTTTAACGCCAAGTCTTGCAAGTGCCTGTCCGAGTTCCAGACCTATAACACCTAGCCCAAGTACTCCTAGCGTAGAAGGTATATCTTCTTGTTCAAAAAGTTCATCTGTTGTGAGGATATGATCTTTAAAAGCTTCCCATTTTGGGTCAAAAATCGGTGTTGATCCTGTAGCGATAATGATCTTTTTAGCTACGATCTCATCGTCTCCGACTTTGAGTGTATTGGCATTGATAAATTCTGCTCTACCTGAGAGAACTTTGTCTCCTAAACGTGTGATGTTTTTGATGTTTCCAGCGACGAGGATATCACGATGTTTACGGACTCTCTTTAGAACATCAGGTATACAAACACTGAGTTTGTCACTATTTCGGATCCCGCTTTTTTCAAAGTACTCACGTTCATGATAATACTCTGCAATACGGATAAGTGATTTTGAAGGCATACATCCAACTCTGGCACAGGTCGTACCATAAGGACCATCATTGATCAAAAGAAAGTTATCTGTTTTCTTTTTAACCTGTGAAAGGGCATACAGTCCTGCTGAACCTGCACCTATGATAGCTACTTCTACTTCTCTTTTCATGGAGATAACCTTTGTACATTTTATTTATACTTATATTTTACACCATAATTTTAATATTTTCATTATGGTTAGTTTATTTGATGTTTTTCTCTTCAAATAAATGAAGGATAGTAGGTTAATTTTTTTAATAACGGTAGTCTGTCAATATCCTCATATAGTTTCCACGTTGAAATGCAGCGGGATTGGTGGTGTGTTGCAGAGAGATACTGCCTTTCATCTGTTCTATGGAGACATACTCTTTTTCTTCCATCCACTCCACAAGATCTTTTAGGACTTTAGTGATATGTCCTTCACCATATTGCATCAGGGCTGTAACCATTTGTACGGAGTCTGCACCACTCATCATGGCTTTGAGTACATCTTCGTGAGTGGTGATGCCTGTAGAAGCACAGAGCGAAGCTGCTACTTTTTTGTAGAGTATGGCACTCCAACGAAGACTTTCACTCATATCATGAGAAGTGCTTGGATTGATGGTCTGTACAGCGTTTAAATTTTCAATATCTATATCGACATGTACAGGACGGTCAAAGAGTACCAATCCTTTTGCACCCATCTGGTCAAATTGTTTTGCCATGTTGGCAGGGGAGGAAAAGATAGCATTCATTTTAATACTGACGGGTATATCAACGACAGACAAGACAGTTTCAAGTGCATCGAGATAGAGTTTTTCAACGATGCGGCCATCAAGGTCAACAGTAGAAGGAATATAAGTGATGTTAAGTTCAAGTCCATCTGCACCAGCCTCCTGAAGCTTGCGAGCATAATTGATCCATCCGCCTTTTGAAACACCATTAAGTGAAGCTATAAGCGGGATAGATAAACTTTGTTTAAGTGCTGAGATCTCTTCGAGATAGTTTTCTGATTCAAGATTACTGAGTTCCATTTCAGGGAAGAAACCTACAGCTTCAGCATAGCTTTCACCGCCTTTGAAAAGAAAGTGGTCGACTTCATGGGCTTCATGATTGATCTGTTCTTCAAAGATGGAGTGCATGATGATCGCTGATGCACCGGCATCTTCAAGTCTTTTTATCGAGTCTGCTGAAGCCGTCAAAGGTGACGCCCCTGCAATGATCGGATTTTTGAGTGCAAGTCCCATATAGGTGGTATCTAGTTTCATGATTCTTCTCCTGTTTTTTCTGATGCTTCTCCATAATACTTTTCAAGATTTTTGTATCTTTCATACATGGATGTTGCATGTTTACCGGCAGTTTCAAGGAAGCCTTTAGCTGCACCGGCATTTACTTTTTCAACCATCTTGAAGCGGGTTTCCTGATACATAAAGTTCTTCACATCGATCTTTGGACCTTTGTAGTCCAGATGCATAGGATTCTCGCCCTTAAGTGCCAGTTCCGGATTAAATCGAAAGAGGGGCCAGAGACCAGCATCTACAGCAAGCTTTTGATGATCCATCCCATATTTGAGATCGTATCCATGCGCCACACAGTGTGAATAGGCGATGATAATGGATGGACCGTCATAGCGTTCTGCTTCGATAAAAGCTTTCACGGTTTGTGCATCATTGGCTCCCATAGCAACGCGGGCAACATAGACATTTTCATAAGCGATTGCCATCATAGCGAGGTCTTTAGGTACCTGAGGTTTTCCTCCTGCTGCAAACTTGGCTATAGCACCGGTGAAGGTCGCTTTGGACTGCTGTCCTCCAGTGTTGGAGTAAACCTGGGTATCCATGACTAAAATATTGACATTTTTACCGCTTGCGAGAGTATGGTCTAATCCACCATAACCTATATCATACGCCCAACCGTCACCACCCATCATCCAGACAGATTTTTTGACAAGATAATCTGCAAGAGATCTAAGTCTTTCAGCCTTTGTCCCTTTCAACCCTGCAAGTTTTTCTTTGAGCTCGGCAACTCTTTCTCTCTGCTCATAGATCCCCGGTTCATCCTGTTGATCTGCCTGGAGCAACTCATCTGTGAGTGTTGTGCCGATCTCTTCCTTGAGATCATAGAGAAGGTTTCTGGCATTGTCTGTATGTTTATCGATAGCGAGTCTAAATCCAAGACCAAATTCTGCATTGTCTTCAAAGAGTGAGTTTGACCACGCCGGTCCAAGACCATGCGCATTTTTCTTCCATGGTGTTGTTGGCAGATTACCACCATAAATAGAGGAGCACCCTGTAGCATTGGCAACGATCATTCGATCGCCGAAAAGTTGTGACGCAAGTTTGACATAGGGAGTTTCGCCGCATCCGGGACAGGCACCGGAGAATTCAAAGAGTGGTTCAAGGAACTGACTCTCTTTGGCTTTACTGTGGTCA